>NC_019815.1:600000-821813 GCF_000319225.1 Candidatus Kinetoplastibacterium crithidii (ex Angomonas deanei ATCC 30255) | reverse complement strand
ATTAAGACTAATTACTATTCTTAACGTATCCTGATTACCTTTGATATTATGATAACACTAATTATAGAAATGGTTAACAATGAAAATTGATATTTTTTGTAAGATTATAGATAATTATGGAGATATAGGATTTTCTTGGAGATTAGCCAATGACTTGGCTAATAATTATGACTGTATTGTAAGGTTAATTGTAGATAATTTAACAACTTTTTCATCAATAAACTCCAAAATAAATTCTAATTCTAACTATCAAATAATCGATAATATACAAATATTAAATTGGAATAGTGATGATGTATTAAAAATTAAACCAGCAGAATTAATTATAGAAACATTCAATTGTAATATCCCAGACGAATACATACAAAAAATAACAGAAAATATATCTTGTTGGCTAAATATAGAATATTTAACAGCTGAACCTTGGATAGAAAATTGTCATTTACTCCCATCTAAAATATCAAAAAATAGCAATAAATTTTTTTTCTTCCCTGGATTTAATAATAAAACAGGAGGACTCATTTTAGAGCCTAATCTAATAAAAGAAAGAAATATTTTTCAAAAATCTTTAGCATCACAATTGTTTTTTCTAAAAACATTAGGAATTGATGCTAATTTATTAGAAAAAAGATCTAGCAAATTTTTTTGCTACATGTTCTGCTATAATACAACACCAATTGTAGATATAATAAAAGGATTCGAGAAATTAAATAAAGAAATAGTTGTTTTAGCGAATCTAGGAAACCCTATACTTAAATTTGCAAAATACTATAATAACAAAAAGGTAAAAATCATTGAAATACCATTTATTGACCAAAATGATTTTGATAAACTTCTTTGGTGTATGGATATAAATTTTGTTAGGGGAGAAGATTCTTTTATAAGAGCTATTTGGTCTGGTCGCCCTATGATTTGGAATATATATCAACAAGAAGATAATGCTCATATTAACAAGTTAGATTGTTGGGTAGATGTTTATAACCCCCCATCTTATGTTAAAAAACTAATATATTCTTGGAATAAAAACAATTCAAATCTCCTGATTAAAAGCATACAAGAATCATTTTCAGGCCCAAACTGGATAAAATGGCAAAAACATGCTAAAAACTGGTCAGATAATCAAAGCCAACAAAGCTCGTTATCCTATAGATTATTAAAATTCTGCACAAAATATTTTAAAAAAGATAAAATCTTATAAGATTTTTAATAAAAATTTATATTTTCAAGATTAGTCGAATAAAATATAGGATGTTATATTTTTCAAACTAGGAAAATATTTAATTAACAAATTTATAATATCGGAGTTTTTTAATGAAGACTGCCCAGGAATTAAGAACTGGAAATGTTGTGATGATTGGAGGGGAGCCTCTTGTAGTCCAACGTACTGAGTATAACAAATCAGGCAGAAATTCTGCTGTTGTTAAAATGAAGTTTAAAAACTTACTGGTTGGATCTATTAGCGAGTCAGTATATAAAGCTGATGAAAAATTTGAAATAGTACAGCTAGAAAAAAAAGAGTGTGTGTATTCATACTACAACGATCCTATGTATGTATTTATGGATAATGAATTTAACCAATACGAAATAGAAAAAGAATGTATGGAAAATGCTCTTAAATATATTCAAGATGATTTGCAGGTAGAGGTCATTTTTTATAATAACAAAGCAATATCAGTTGATTTGCCTACGATAGTAGTAAGAGAGATAATATACACAGAACCTGCAGTTAGAGGAGATACTTCAGGCAAGGTTATGAAGCCAGCAAAACTTAACACTGGGTTTGAAATAAGCGTTCCTTTATTCTGTAAAATAGGCGACAAGATAGAAATTGACACTAGAACAGATGAATATAGAAAAATAGTAAATTAACTTTATAGACGTAAATATGTTTATATAAATATATTTATGTCTATAACAATATAACAATATTATATATGACTATAAAAGTTTTTAATCTACATTGTAATAATGGCCATATGTTTGAAGGATGGTTTAGTTCTCATACTGAATACGAAGAACAAATATCCAAAAACCTTATAACATGCCCTATTTGTTCATCATCAGAGATATCAAAACTATTATCAACTCCATATATAGGAAAAAAAAGATCTAGCAGCACTATAGAAAAAACACACACTAATAATATCCATAATATATCATTAGAACAACAAGCTAAAACCATAGAAAGTCTACGTCAAATTATAAATAAAGCAGAAAACGTTGGAAACAATTTTGCAGAAGAAGCTAGATTGATACATTCCGGAGAATCTCAAAAAACTTCAATAAAAGGGAATATATCACTCGATGAAAAAAAAGAACTAGAAGAAGAAGGAATCAACATAATTCCTATACCTAATTTTCTTGATGATGATCTATTACAATAAACTTATTAACATAAACGGTGGATAAGTTTATTAATAACTTAATGAATATCATAAAAAAATCAACAATAACAAGTTCTTATATAAATTGTTTAATTTTTAGACTACAAGACATAAAAAAAGCCTAGGTTCATAAAAATATATATACCTAAGCTTAAAAATATTGGTGCGCCCGGCAGGATTTGAACCCACGACCCCTTGGTTCGTAGCCAAGTACTCTAATCCAACTGAGCTACGGGCGCATTTGATAAATACATCATCTACAAAATAAATCGAATACAGCTAGCTTTTGACTAGCTGTATTATATGAAATTAAAAATTTCTAATTTCAAAATCACCAATGGTAATCAGAGCCACTGGATAGTATATTATAAATAATAACTAAATAAATTACAACAAAAAACAACATCAACAACCTGGCGGAGGCGGTGAGATTCGAACTCACGGTGCAGTTTTTGCCACACACTCCCTTAGCAGGGGAGCCCCTTCAGCCACTCGGGCACGCCTCCAAAAAACTATACTATACACTATCAGTATCTGAACTATGTTCTAAACCAAATGCTTTATGCAAAGAACGTACAGCTAATTCCATATATTTATCGTCTATTATAACAGAAGTTTTAATCTCACTGGTGCTTATCATTTTAATATTTATTCCCTCTTGAGACAAGGTTTTAAACATTAAGCTCGCAACACCTACATGAGAGCGCATTCCAACGCCAACTATAGACACTTTAGCAACCTTGTCATCTGTACTTATCTCTCTTGCTTGCACAGCAGGAACAACATCATTTTCCAAAAGATCTAATGTCCGTTTAAAATCAGAACGGTTTACAGTAAAAGAAAAATCAGTACATCCAGCAACAGATTGATTTTGTAAAATCATATCAACTTCTATGTTAGCGGCAGCAACAGGACCAAGTATAGAATGAGCAATACCTGGAGTATCAGGCACAGCTATTAATGTAATCTTAGCTTCATCCCTACTAAACGCTATACCAGACACTACAGCAGCTTCCATATTATCATTTTCCTCAAAATTTATTAGTGTTCCAGAATGCATTTCTTCATCTAAAGGGATATTAACATCAGTTAATGATGACAATACCCTGGTTGGAACACTATACTTACCAGCAAACTCAACAGAACGTATTTGTAAAACTTTAGATCCAAGAGATGCCATTTCCAACATTTCTTCGAATGAAACTCTAGGCATACATCTTGCTTCTGGAACAACTCTAGGATCCGTTGTATATACACCATTAACATCAGTATATATTAAACACTCATCAGCTTTTAAAGCTGCAGCAATAGCAACCGCTGATGTGTCAGATCCTCCGCGACCTAAAGTTGTAATATTATTTTCCTGATCAACACCTTGAAAACCTGTTATAACTACAACACGACCCTGTTTTAAATCAGAAAGAATATGCTCGCCATCTATCGACATAATCCTTGCTTTGCTATAAGCAGAATCTGTCTTGATAGGCACTTGCCATCCAGCATAGCTTCTAGCAGATATGCCTACAGACTGCAATGCAATAGCTAACAATGCACTGCTAACCTGCTCCCCAGTAGCTGCTATCATATCTAATTCTCTGGCATCGGGGAAAGGAGTTAACTCTTTCGCAAGACTCAACAAGCGATTAGTCTCACCAGACATAGCAGAAGGAACCACTACAACCTGATGTCCAGCCCTGTGCCATTTTGCAACTCGACAAGCTACATTCTTGATGCGCTCAATAGAGCCCATCGATGTCCCACCATATTTATGAACGAATAACGACATTTCTTACTCTAATAAAATATCAAAAAAAATACCAATAATCATATTGTAAAATAACCACTAAGCTTTATTTTATACCAAACAATATTACATTAGTAATTATTTATCTATATATACCCTACCTCTTTTACATAATATCAAATGATTATCATGATGAACAGTCATGCAACGATCATAACCTAATGCATGTAATTGAGAAAGTTGTTTATAAATCTCATTCAATACTGCATTACTAGGTAAGTTGATATTATGCAACATAATCCAATACCTCAAAACTTGCATTTTTATTGGTTTTGATAAAATCAGTCTCCATTTTAACAATGAAAAACTAAAATTATCATTATCAAAATCCAATGTTTTCAAATAGTTGCTAGAAAAAACTTCAATAATGTTATCTGCATCTCTCATATGAGAAGCATGTCTACATAATGTTTTTTTCCATTGAGGCCAGTATCTATCAAGGACAGGTTCTAAAAAGAATCTTATTACACCTCTAGAATAAGCTGGATCTTTATTAGTAGGATCATTAATAGGAAACCAAGAATTATCTAGTGAAAACTTTTTACTTTCAATATCAATATTATTCTTATCTATATCTAACCAAGGTCTGATATAAAAAATATTATTAACCTTCGATATTTTTTTCATACCAGCCATACCCTTTACACCAGAACCACGAAGCAAACGAAATAATAAAGTCTCTGCTTGATCTTTCTGATGGTGAGCTAAAAAAACATGATGGATTCCATGTTCCATTGATAAGTCATAAAAAGCCTTATATCTAGCATCTCTAGCAGCTCCTTCAATACCTTTCTTCTTTATAGAATCCACTAATATTTTTTTTTCATATATTTCTACATCTAACAAATTAGCTAAAGAATGGACGTGTCGTGACCAATTATCAGCAGTTTCCTGAAGCCCATGATTTACATGAAACAACACCATAGAAATATTAAATTTTTCTGTTGCTTTTTTAGCAATATAAGACATTGTTGAAGAATCAACCCCACCACTAACAGCTATAGCAATTTTCTTAGGATGCTCCTCTAATTCAAATAATGAATTGACAAAGCTATCATACAAAACAATAAAAGAATCATTCATAACACTAATTCCTAAGATACTTCTCTGAATGATCCGAAAGATAATATATTAGATATCCTTTGTTTTACTAATTGCTCAGCATTTAATTTCTTGATTTCATTAAAAGATTCTACTAGTGATTTGCTTAAAATTTGAGCCATAACACGAGGTTCTCTATGAGCCCCACCTACTGGCTCACTTACTATTTTATTTATCAAACCTAATTCTTTTAAACGAGTGGCAACTATTGCTAATGCTTCTGCTGCCTCTTGAGTCTTACCAGGGCTACGCCATAATATAGACGCACACCCTTCAGGAGAAATTACAGAATATGTAGCATACTGTAACATCAAAACATCATTTCCAACGGCAATAGCAAGCGCTCCTCCAGACCCACCCTCTCCAATAATTGTGCAAATAATAGGAACTTTTAACTCAGCCATTACGTACAAATTACGACCTACTGCTTCAGATTGACCTCTTTCTTCCGCTCCAACTCCAGGATAAGCGCCAGGCGTATCCACAAAAGTAAAGACAGGAATATTAAATTTCTCGGCTAAACGCATTAATCGCAAAGCTTTCCTATATCCTTCTGGCATTGACATGCCAAAATTACGCCTAGCTCTTTCTTTGGTATCTCTTCCTTTTTGATGGCCTATAATCATACAAGAAACGCCATTAAATCTAGCTAATCCTCCAACAATAGATTGATCATCAGCATACATTCTATCACCATGCAATTCATGAAAATCAGTAAAAATTTCATTAATATAATCCAGTGTATAGGGTCTCTGAGGATGTCTTGCTACTAAAGCTACTTGCCACGGCGTTAATTTAGAATAAATTTTTTTCGTTAACTGTTCACTTTTCTTTTGCAACCTATCTATCTCATCAGAAATATCTAAAGCAGAATCAGACTGGACATACCTAAGCTGTTCTATTTTCTCTTCAAGTTCAGCAATTGGTTGCTCGAATTCTAAAAAGTTATTTCTCATATTTACAATTTTTATATCAGTTTCTATAAAAATAATTAGCCTATTCTATACTTCGCCATAAATACCAAGTAGCTACAGTACGCCAAGGACGCCATGCTACAGACACTTCTCTAGCCTCAAAACGAGAGACAGGCTCTCCACTAAAGTAATGAGTAGATATTGCTTTTAATAAACCAAAATCATCTAATGGCATTATGTCAGGTCTTTGCATATTAAAGATCAAAAACATTTCTGCTGTCCATCGACCAACTCCTTTAATTCTAGACAATTCTGAAATTATAGACTCATCGTCCATTTTAAGCCATTTCTCAGGACAAACACTACTATTATTAAAATAATCAGCTAAATCTTTTAAATAATCAATTTTTCTTTTAGAAACACCTATATTTCTTAACAACTCACCAGACATGCTAGAAATTAATTTAGGATTAGGTGACTCGCCTACTAAATTAATAAATTTATTCCATATAGTAGCAGCTGCTTTTACAGAAATTTGCTGAGCTAAAATTAAGCGAACAAGCGTTAAAAATGGTGGGCTAGGAGATAATAAAACCTTATCTTCACAAAGTGGTATTACTTTCCTTAAAATCCTATCCTTCTTTTTCAATTGAGAAACCGCTTCTTCCCAATAATCAGGCTGAACTATATTTTTATTACTAGGCATCAAAAACTTTTTCCTTTAAATAATTAAAAACGACGCCAACGTGTGGAATAATTTGGCAAATCCTCCACCTCTATACCAGATTCTTTTAACAAATTTCTAATATAATCAGATTCTTTATAATCAAGATTTTTTTTAGCTTGCGATCTTTTCAAAACTAGTAATTCAACATCTTCGTCAGACAAATAGACTGATTTAATACTACCACTTCCATATCTAGTATTAGACTTAAAATAATTCTCAGGATCTTGATTTAACAGCCCCAAAATACTAGATAAACTCTTAAGTTGCCTTGCACTACGAACACAGTTATCTCTATTGGCCTTAGATGCTAAGTCAAATAAAATAGCTACTGCTTTTGGCGTATTAAAATCATCATTCATAGCCTCAGCAAACTCTGTAGCACTGGGATCTGACCAGTCTACACAATAATCACTATCAAACTGGAAGTTAATGATAGCAGAATACAACTTATCTAAAGAGCTTTGAGCATCTATTAAATTATCAATCACATAGTTTTGTTTGCTTCGATAATGATTTCTAACAATGAAGAATCTAAGCATCTCGGCTTCTCTGGTATTCACACAATACTCATCATTTGATAAGTTACCATAACCAATTGCTTCTCTTATTGTGCAATAGTTATTCAGTGACTTAGACATCTTATAGTCATTAACCATAAGGGGACCACAATGCATCCAATTATGAGAAAAAACTCCACCATATACCCCTTCAGTTTGTGCTATTTCATTCTCATGATGAGGGAAAATAAGATCTGGCCCTCCACCGTGTATATCAATCGGCAATCCTAATATAGAATGACTCATTGCAGAACACTCTATATGCCATCCAGGACGACCAATTCCATAACAAGAATTCCATTTGCTATCGTCTGGATCATTTTCTTTTGAATGTTTCCATAAAACAAAATCTAGTGGATCATGTTTATCTGATGCAACCGGAACCCTTTCTCCAGAACGCAAAGAATCCAAATCTTTTCTAGAAAGCTTTCCATAAGATGGGAAAGATCTAACTTTAAAATTAACATCACCATTTTCAGCATGATAAGCAAGACCTTTTTTTTCTAACTGCTGTATCATTTCAATCATATGATCTACATAATGAGTCGCTCTAGGTTCTTTATTCGGACTATTTACCCACAAGGCCCTCTCATCAGCGTGCATAGCTGATATATAAAAGTTAGTAATATCACTAATGTCTTTCTTGAGTTCTAAAGAACGTTTTATTATTTTATCGTCTATATCAGTTATATTTCTAACATACTCTACGCGAAAACCAATATTACGTAACCAACGTTGGACTATGTCAAACACAATCATTACACGAGCATGGCCAAGATGACAAAAATCATATACAGTCATACCACAAACATACATCCTGACAGAGCCTTTATGATATGGTTGAAATTTTTCTTTAGTATGAGTTAATGTATTATATATGTGCAACATATAGAATTTATCTTAAAAAAATCAAAAGTTTAAGGTATTAAAAATCACCAACAAATAAAAACATCTTAAATGTAAGCAATAGATAAGTTTACGAACAAATTTAGTTTTTATTTCAATAAATCACTAAAATATAGTTATATTATGTAAAAGTATTACTAATAATATTTAGTATCAATTAATGCTGTGGGAATAAAACTAGGTTATGAAATTAACACTTAATATTAATAATTATATAGATATTAACTTTGAGGTCAAAATAAATAAAATAGATTGATAATTGATTATAAACAGATCAGCAGAAATAAAAAACTATAGTTGTGTATATTAAAAGTAAGACTTATGATTAACAAAAAATAAATTTAATGGCATTATAATTATATATTATTAATAAAAGTTATAGAACTATAATTTACCAAATGGAGTTAGACCACACATCATGATCAAAGCGAAAATACAAACCAATCTCGGAGAAATTACTGTTTCATTGGATAAAGATAAAGCACCAATAACAGTAGAAAATTTTCTACATTATGTCAACACAAAGTTTTATGATGACACGTTGTTTCACAGGGTAATCGACGGGTTCATGATACAAGGTGGAGGATTAACAAAAAATTTAGAAAATAAAACCTCTGAAAAAAAACCTATTGAAAACGAAGCAAATAATGGCTTGAAAAACGACAAATATACAATTGCAATGGCAAGAACTAATGATCCTCATTCTGCAACTAGTCAATTTTTTATAAATGTTGCAGATAATGATTTTTTAAATTACTCAGCTCCTACACAAAATGGATGGGGATATGCTGTATTCGGAAAAGTAGTTGACGGAGAAGAAACAATCAATAAAATTAAAAATAGCAGAACTGGCAATAAAGGATTTCATCAAAATGTTCCAATGGAAGACATAGTCATAAAAACGGTAGAAATAATTGAGTAATCTCATATTAAAAGGCAGTTTATGGTTTGCTTCTGATTTTCATCTTTCTGAAAATCATTATGCAACACTAGAAGCATTCAAAGCGCTAATACATGAAGCATCTTCTTATTCAGATGCTTTGTTATTGTTAGGAGATGTTTTTGATATATGGATTGGTGACGACGTAATCAACCTCGCCCCAGAATGGCTAGAAGAAATTTTATTTGCCATGAAACAAGCCACTAGAAAAATTCCTGTTTTTCTAGTGAGAGGTAATAGAGACTTCCTATTAGGAAAAGAATTTTCAAGTTTTACAGGAATAAAATTAATATCATCTCAAACAATAATAAATACAGATTTCAAAACAATTATTGTCACTCATGGAGATGAATTATGTACAGATGACTTGGAATATCAAAAATTCAAAATGTTAACTAATAATGAGAATTGGAAAAAACAATTCCTTTACAAGCCAATTGAAGAACGTTTGTCACTAGCTTCTAGTTTAAGAAATTATAGCAACATAAATAATAAGTCGAAACCAAACGACATAATGGATATAAATGAATCTGAATTACTGCGAGTGTTTGATAGCCATAAAGTTCAGATAATGATTCACGGTCACACTCATAAAAAAGGAAAAGTAAATTACAATTTCAAAAACTCTCTTTGCGAAAGATGGGTTTTGCCAGAATGGGACTTAGATGACAAACTAACTAAACAAGGAAAAATAATACTAGATTCTAATGGAATAAGATTTGCTTAGTATAAGTGTTGCATATTTATTGCATAATCATCAATAGCATCAATAACCCAATGATTATCCTATACCACCCAAATATCTTGTACGAATGATTTGCTACAAATTCAATAACAATATGTACTACACACATGGCGCTAATAAATGACGCTATAAAACCTATTGACATTCCTATACAAAGTTTAGATGACAACAAACCCATATTGCTATATATATCATACATAGCTGCACCAATAATTGTAGGTATGGCCATCATAAAAGAAAATTCAGTAGCATTCCTACGATCTAACCCAATAACAATACCAGCTACTATTGTTGCTCCTGAACGAGAAACACCTGGAATCATCGCTAAACACTGTAATAAACCTATAAATAAAGCTTGTTTTAGTGATATTTTATATATTGAGCTTTCTCTATGATTATTAGAATAATAATTATTTTCCACAATTAATATAATAAACCCACCTATTATTAAAGATATGGAAATAATAATCTCATAATTAAAAATATCTTTTATCCTGCTAATAAAACAAAAACCTATCAACACAGTTGGAATAATAGACACCAACAAATTACGGAAAAACAATAGTTGCTTAGAATCTAGACGTATTAGACCCAAAACTAAATCTTTTATTTTCTCTCTAAAAAATACCAAAAGAGAAAACATAGCACCAGCCTGAATAAAAACTTCAAATACTCTACTTTCTTCAGAATCAAAACCTATGATTTTACCTAGAAATATTAAATGAGCGGTACTAGATACTGGAATAAATTCTGTGATTCCTTCTATTATGCCTAAAAAACATGTTTGAACAAAATAATAAAAATTACTAAACACTATGGTATCCAATTTTAACTACTCACTAGATGAAACATCGATTTCATCTAAGACTCTTCTTGTCACTCTAACTAAAGATATACGACGTCCATCACATTCTAAAACTTCAAAACAAAATAGACTGCCGTAATAATAATGATCCCAAACATCTCCTATCTCAGGAAGTTCTCCAAATTTAGATAATAAATATCCAGCCATTGTTGAATAGTCTTGCGATTCATCTACAAGACCTTCAATTTCTAAAGATTGCTCCACATGATGAAGATCAGCGGAACCATCAATTTTCCATATGAAATCATTTTCCTTAATAATTGCTGGCAATTCATCTTCATCTGGAAACTCTCCAGCAATCGCCTCTAACACATCAATTGGAGTAACAAGACCTTCGATCTCACCGAATTCATCAGCAACTAGAACCAACTGTCCTCTTGAAACTTTTAAAATTTCTATCAATTTTAGAATGCTTATAGACTCATGAACAATAATAGGATCTCTTAAATTAGCCTTCGATAGATCATTATTCTCAGTCAAATACGATATTAAATCTTTAGCCCTACCAATGCCAATAACTTCATCCAGAGAACCTTTACACACTGGAAAAAAACTATGTGGAACTTCTATTAATTGTCTATGTATTTCTTGCGGAGAATCTGTAATACTAATCCAAGAAATGTCTGTTCTTGGTGTCATTATAGATAGAATAGATCTATCAGATAAAGCCAAGACACCACTAACCATGTTTCTTTCTTCAATACCAAAGGTTTTAACATTAACATGTTGATTATCTGAAGATTTAGGATTTTCATTAGAATATGATTTACCAAACATTCTGAGAACTGCTTCTGCTGTTCTTTCTCTCATAGGTCTTCTGGAATTAATCATCAAGAAATTTCTTCTTGAAACATAATTTAAAGCTTCTATAGATATCGAAAAACCTATGGCAACATATAAATACCCTTTAGGTATTTTATAACCAAAACTTTCTGCCAATAAAGAAAATCCTATAATAAGGAGAAACCCTAAACAAAGAACAACAGTACTTGGATGATTATTTACAAATATAGTTAATGGTTTTGATGCAATCATCATTACGCACGTAGCTATAATTGCAGCAATCATCATAATAGCTAACTGATCAACCATGCTTATGGCTGTTATTACAGAGTCCAATGAAAAAACTGCATCTAAAACAACAATCTGTGCGACAATTACCCAAAAACTGGCATACTCTTTTGAGTAAGTAGAGGAATTATTATCACCATTAATACGCTCATGAAGCTCTATTGTACTTTTAAATAATAAAACTATTCCCCCTATAAGCATAATCAGGTCACGACCTGAAAACGAACTATTTGGCAATATAGGGTTTGTCAAAGTTAGTAACCATGACATACATGATAGAAAGATTATTCTGATCAACAAAGCCATACCAAGACCTATGATACGTGCCTTATCTCGTTCTATAGGCGTTAACTTATCTACCAAAATTGCAATAAAAACTAGATTATCTATCCCTAGAACAATTTCTAGTACTATCAATGTAAGCAAGCCGACCCATGCTGTTGGATCTAGCAGCCAATCCATTAGATATTTCTCCTTAAAATTAACATACTAACTTCCAATAAAAATGTGAAATTATATAACAAAACAACAAACCAAATACTTAGTTATCATTTAAATTTTGTGTTTGCAGAGCATTAACTATTTTAGCAAATATTTTTGGTGTTGCTGCTAGCATTTGACCAGAAGAAAACCAATTTTGATCTCCATGATAATCAGCAACCAACCCTCCAGATTCAGAAGATAATAATCCACCAGCAGCCATATCAAAAATACTTAAATTAGAACCTAAAAAAGCCTCTAACCTGCCACAAGCAACATAAGCAAGAGCCAAAGAACAAGAGTTTATCTTTCTAATCGATAAATTTTGTATTGTTTTATCCAAAAGATCAAAAGAATTATTAGCAACACGATTATCTTGAATAGAAATTAAAGACTTACCAAAACGATTTTTTCCTGACACTCTAACACGTCTGTCATTTAAAAAAGTTCCTGCCCCTCTACTGGCTGTAAACAATTCATTACGAACAGGGTCATACACAACTGATTGCACAATATTATTATAGTGCATTAGGCTTATAGAAATTGAATAAAAAGGGAAACAATGAATGAAATTTTCTAAGCCGTCCAGTCCACATACAATCCACTTGAACTCTTTATTTAGATCAAAACTATCATTTTTACCAATAAAATCATGATCAGGATAAACATTCAATAGAACTTCTGATATTACATGTTCTGATAAACGACTAGTTTCTGCTACATAATCATTAAGTAGATTAGAAGAAACATTATTTCTCTCTAAATCTAAACTTGAACGATTTATTATAGCACCGGCTTTCCTAGCTGCCTTAATTGCAATATTTAAAATTGGATTCATAATTAAATTAATAAATGCTAATATCTATTAGAAAATTCTATAGATTTTGTAATAAACAAACATAATATATGTAATAATCTATCAAGCATATATAAATAAGAGAATATATGCAAAAAAACCAGCCATAACATAAATGATCAAGATGTTTTCAAAAATAAATTTCATATTAGTTAACCCTAGTCATCCTGGAAATATAGGATCTTCAGCAAGAGCTTTAAAAAACATGAATTTTCAAAAATTAATAATTGTAAACCATAACAATTATGAAATCACAGAAAATAATGAAGCCATTAAATTTGCAAGTAATGCTCAAGATGTTTTAAAAAATATTACAATTTGCAAAAATTTAAAAGAAGCTCTTTCAAATACATCTTTTTCAGTAGCCTTAACAGCAAGAAGCAATAGAAAAATAGATCTATGTTCATACCAAATTAGAGATGCAATAAAAGTAGCTATTTCACATATGATAAACTCAAATAAAGAAATATCATTTGTATTTGGATCAGAAAATCATGGGTTAACTAATCAACAAATATCACTATGCAATTGCATTGCTAATATACCATCTAATCCAGAATACCAATCTCTAAATATATCACATGCATTGCAAATAGTTGCATGGGAGCTATATTATGCAATTATGGAACAAAACATAAACATCACAAAACAAAATTCACATAAAAAAAACAAAAACAATGACATGGCATCAATTTCAGAAATCATTACTCTTTTAGAAAAGTTAGAAAAGATTCTTATAAAGATTAACTTCCTTAACCCATTAAAACCAAAACATCTCATGCTCAAATTAACACAATTAGCATTAAGATCAAATCTCAAAAAAAATGAAATAAATATTTTACATGGTATCTTTGAATCTATTATCAACAGATATTAAAAAAATAAAAACATCAATTACTTAATTCCCTAACTACAATTGGTGATTTAAAACCATTTTTCCTTAAAACTTTCCATACTTCGTTGTACAAACACCAGCGAAAATCCCAATATGTTGTAGTATTAGACCATGCTCTTATATTAACAACTATCGCTAGTTCTCTAAAATCTACAACTTTAACTAAAGGCTCTGGATCCTTTAATAAATATTTATTCGATAAAACAACATCCATAATTAGTTGAATAGCCAACTCTATATCATCCTCATATCTTAAAAATACTGGTATATCTACTCTTCGTGTAGTATTACGACTAAAATTGGTTATTGTTGAATTCCAAACCATGCTATTTGGCAAAGATAAATGGATGCCATCTGGTTGAATAATTTTAGTTAAAAACAGACCTACTTCTTGAATAACTCCCTCTTCAGAGGTTTTTAAAGATATATACTCACCAACTCTGATAGGTCTAAGCAATAGTAACATAATGCCTGCTGCTATATTTTGCAATGTTCCTTGCAACGCAAGACCTATAGCCAAACCTGCAGCTCCCAAGACAGCTATTATGCTAGCGGTTTGAACTCCAAATCTAGAAAGAACAGCAATTGATGTAAATATTCTAATGCTCCAGACAATCAAAGATTTTAACATTGGAACAACAGTAGCATCTATATGAGCTGATAAATTCACTGCCCTTTGAAACCAACGACCTATAACTGAAGAAAACCACCAACCGAAAACTAAAATGACAGCAGAAAATAACAAATTAAACATAAAATCTTTGATTATAAGCATACAAAACCCCTGAAAATTATTCTTACCAAAATAATAAAACATACCACCTATTTCTCATTTATTATCAGAAATATCTATAGCCATGCTAAAATTACAAATTATACAAATAAATTACTATTAAAAACAAATGAAATAACTAATTATGACCACACAAAAAATAACAGTAGCGGTCTTTATAGGAAGTTTAAAAAAAGACTCTATAAATTTTAAAATAGCTAAAACTGCAGAACAAATTTCATGTAAAGATCTAATATTTAAATATATAAAAATATCTGATTTGCCTTTATACAATGAAGACCATGAAAAAAATTTTCCAGAAAAAATAGCAGAACTAAAAAATGAGATAATGAATACAGATTCAGTGCTTTTTATAACACCTGAACATAATAAATCTATACCAGCAGCTCTAAAAAACGCAATAGATTGGATATCTAGACCATACGGTCAAAACTCATGGAAAAATAAGAAAGCAGCTATTATTGGTGGATCTATTAGCAAATCTGGAACATGTTCTGCGCAATACCACCTAAGACAAATACTATCATCATTAGGCGTTATTACAATGCCTATACCAGAATTAATGCTGCATTGCCATGATAATATTTTTGACCCAGAATTATCCATAATTAATGAAGAATATACTTTGAATTTTATAAAATCATGGGTTAATCAATATACAGCTTGGTTAAAAAAAACTATATAAGCAAATTTTAAAAAAATAGCACCCACAAAAACATTATATGAAAAAACATTCTTGCATTAAAATGCCGACCATAGTAGAAGGATTAAGCCCACTAATGCAACAATATATTTCCTTAAAAAAAGAAGCAGGAAGTATGTTGCTTTTCTTCAGAATGGGAGATTTTTATGAAATGTTTTATGAAGATGCTGAAAAGGGATCTCTTTTATTAAATATTAATCTAACAAAAAGAGGATTTATAAACGGCATACCTATACCTATGGCTGGAATACCGGCAAACTCACTAGAGCAATACCTAAAAAAACTTATAGAGCAAGGAGAATCTGTAGCTATTTGCGAACAAATTACTGATTTCAGCAATTCTAAAACAAATCTAGTTGAGAGGAAAATAGTTAGAATTATAACTCCTGGAACTATAACAGAAGAATCTCTACTGTCATCAAAATCAGATAGTGCAATGGTCGCTATCGATCCATATCAATATAATAAACAAAAAATAGGGATTTCTTATTTAAATCTAGCAAATGGTGATTTTAAGGTAATGGAATGTCAATCATTACAAGAACTAAAATCAGAATTACATAGGTTATCGCCAACTGAAATAATTATACCTGAAGAATATAATTTAACTAGCACACAAGATTTCAGTGCTACATATACTAAAGTTCCTAAATGGCACTTTGATTATGAAAATGCCTTAAAACATTTATTAACTCATTTTGAAATATTATCACTTGATAGTTTTGGCATATCCACAAATTCGTCATATATAGGAGCTGCAGGAGCCATCCTAAGATATGCTTATAAAGCACAATCTATTTATGCCTTATCACATATCCGGACAATACAGGTAGAGCATTCAAAACAATTTGTTTTTCTAGACCCATTCACAAGAAGAAATTTAGAAATAACTCAAACTATCTATGGAGAAAAATCACCTACACTTTTTTCACATTTAGATAGATGTAATACTTCTATGGGTAGCAGACTGCTAAAAAAATGGTTACATAACCCATTGACTAATGACAAAGAAATTAAACTAAGGCAAGATGCTATAAATAGTTTACTATCAATAAACAAAAAAGATAAATTAGAAAATAATAATATTATACAAACCATTAGAAATCTATTGAAAGAAATACCTGATTTAGAAAGAATAACATCAAGAATAGCACTAAAATCAATTCGTCCTAAAGAATTAATCTATGTAAAAAACACTATAAAAATCATACCACAAATTAATTCACTATTAATTATAATTAAAAAATCAGAAAAGATAACAAATATCAAAGAAAAGTTACTAATAGATACATCAATATACGACTTAATAAATGAGTCAATAAATCCTGAGCCAGCATACTCAATAAAAGAAGGAAATGTAATAGCGGATGGTTTTGATCATGAGTTAGATACATTAAGATCTATTTCTAAAAATGAAAACACATATCTGCAAGAACTAGAAACAAAGGAAAAAATTAAGACAGGCATTACCAATTTAAGATTATCATTTAGCAGAATACATGGTTTTTACATAGAAATAACTAAAGGTCAAATTGAAAAAGCTCCATCACATTACAAAAGAATACAAACTCTAAAAAATGTAGAAAGATTTACTATTCCAGAACTAAAAACATGGGAAGACAAAATATTATCTGCCAAAGAAAAAGCTTTATCTAGAGAAAAATATTTATATGAGCAAATAATACAAAAATTAAACAACTATATAACAAATCTAATAGAATGTGCTAAAGCAATTGCCGAATTTGATGTATTGTCTGCTCTAGCAGAACATGCCTTTGTATATGAATGGACATGCCCTACTATAAGCAATGAAAATGAAATAATAATAAAATCAGGAAGACATCCAATAGTAGAAGCTCATATAGAAACATTTGTTCCGAATGATTGTTTTCTTAGTAATGAACAAAAAATGCTCATAATAACAGGACCCAATATGGGTGGGAAATCTACATATATGAGGCAAATTGCCTTAATATCACTTCTCGCAAAAGTAGGAAGTTTTGTACCTGCATATGAAGCAAAAATAGGAACAATTGATAGAATATTTACAAGAATTGGGGCTTCAGATGATATATCAGGAGGAAAATCTACTTTCATGGTAGAAATGACAGAAGCATCAATAATACTTTCGTCTAGCAATAAAAATAGCTTGGTACTAATAGATGAAATAGGTAGAGGCACTTCTACAAATGAAGGTATATCACTAGCATGGGGTATAGCTGACTATCTATTAAACTATAATAAATCTTTAACTATTTTTGCAACTCATTACTTTGAATTAACTAAAATACCTCATATTCATAAACAAGCAACTAATGTACATATGAGTGCTATAGAAACAGAAGATGATCTAATATTCTTGCATGAACTAAAAAATGGACCAGCAAATCAAAGCTATGGGATCCAAGTTGCAAAAAAAGCAGGATTACCAATAGAAGTAATACAAAAATCTATAGAAAAACTTAATTCAATAAAAGAACCAACTATTGAAAATGACATACAACCAATTTCAAATGCTCATAACTATGAGCTAGAACAATATGAAAAACTCAAAAAAGTTATTTTAAATATAAACGTAGATGAAACAACGCCATTAGAAAGCTTAAACAAACTAAAAAGCATACAGAAAATAATTATTAATAACCAGTAACATAACATTTAATATATTGCATGTATATTAATTATCAATATAAGAAAAAGACAAAAAAAACTTATGATTATCAATATCATAAGTTTTTTTAATAACTACTACTGATTTAATAAGATGTTTTCTTACTAAAGAATACCAGCTACCTTCATTGCCTTTCTAACAAAAGCATGATTAGTCTCACTCAAAGAAACCAAAGGCAAACGATACCCTAAAGGTGTAAGACCTAACTCACTCAAAGCCCACTTAACAGGTATAGGATTAGCCTCAACAAACAAAGCTTTATTCAGCAAAGATAATTTCATATTAAGTTGGCGCACCATAGGAACATCTCCAATTTTCGCAGCCTCACATAAATCATGCACAAGTCTAGGTGCAATATTAGCTGTAACCGAAATATTTCCAGCAGCTCCCAACATAATAAATGCCGCTGCAGTAGGATCATCTCCACTAAAAACTTGAAAACTATTAGGAACTTCTCTTAACAAGAGTACTCCTCTAGCTATATCACCAGTTGCATCTTTTAATCCAATAATACCTGGTATTTCAGATAGTCTAACAACAGTCTCATTGCTAATATCAGCTACAGTTCTTCCTGGCACATTATATAAAATAATAGGCAAATCGACAGACTCTGCAATCATTTTAAAATGCTTATATATTCCTTCTTGAGAAGGCTTATTGTAATAAGGAACAACCGATAAACCTGCATGAGCACCAACTCTTTTGGCATGCTCTGTTAAATAAATAGCTTCGCTTGTAGAATTAGCACCGACTCCAGCAATCACCGGTATACGACCATTAGAATGCTCTACAGCAACTTTAATTAATTCAGCATGTTCATCAAAAGACACAGAAGGAGACTCTCCAGTTGTGCCTACCACAACCATAGCATCAGTACCTTCAGATATATGCCAGTCAATCAAAGAACGGTACGAATCAAAATCGCAGGTGCCATCAGGCAACATAGGAGTAACTAAAGCTACAATACTACCACTAAAAATAGGATTTACATGGCTTGCCATCATCAAAGGCTCCGAAATTTTCTAATACAAATTGGGGTGGTCGATGGGGCTCGAACCCACGACAACCGGAATCACAATCCGGGACTCTACCAACTGAGCTACGACCACCTCTGCATCAAGAATAAAATATTAGCATATTCCAACTTGAATAAAACAATAGATAGCAAAAATACCACTTATCAGAATTAAAAATACTGGCTAAAAAATTACAAAAAGTCTATTCCTACAACTAATTTATAATTATAATAAAATATGGCGCGGTAGGAGGGATTCGAACCCCCGACCCCGGGCTTAGAAGGCTCGTGCTCTATCCTACTGAGCTACTACCGCCAATCTTTTAATGCCTATACATAAATATTAAATCTGACAAAACATTAGAATTCTAACAAAATAAAAATCTAAAAGATAGTGTTGCAGGAATAAATTATTTAATTTACTTTTAAAAATATATAAATTTATCAACATATGACTATATTAATTACAGGAGGAGCCGGATTTATAGGATCTAATTTTATAAAAATCTGGAATAATACTTCCGAAAATCGAAAAATAATAAATCTAGATAAGTTAAGTTATTCATCAAATATAAAAAATATTCCTATAGAAATTAAAAACTATAAATTTATCAAAGGCAATATTGGCAATGTTAATCTTGTAAAAAACATACTACACAAGTATCAGCCAGATTTAATCATAAATTTTGCAGCAGAAACACATGTAGATACATCAATTTCAAATCCAAAAATATTCGCTCAAAATAATATAATGGATTTTCTTAACTTCATCGAAACTTGTAAATACTATTGGGCAAACATTAACCAAGATAAGAAAGAAAAATTTAAATTTATACAAATATCTACAGATGAGATTTATGGATCATTAAAAAAAAATGAAAAACCTTTTGCAGAAAACAGCCCATACAAAACAAACAATCCATATTCAGCCAGTAAAGCATCAGCTAATCATATAGCACAATCTTTTTTTCAAACATATGGATTCCCAGTAATAATAACTATTAGCACAAATAATTATGGGCCACACCAACATACAGAAAAGTTTATACCAAAAATAATTACATCTGCGCTACATAATACTATTATACCGATATATGGTGATGGCCAACAAATCAGAGACTGGCTATATGTAACAGACCATTGCAATGCACTAATCAAAATAATCAAATATGGCATACCAGGAGAAAGCTATAACATTGGAGCTAATAATGAAATAAACAACCTAGAACTTGCTATCCTGTTATGCGAAATCCTAGATAAAACTTATCCTAAGAAAAATTACGAGACTTATAAAATAAATATTAAATTTATAAATGATCGTCCAGGACATGATACAAGATACTCTATTGACTCAACAAAAATTCAAACAATAATGAAATGGAAACCTATAGAAGAAATAACATCTGGACTGCATAAAACTGTAAATTGGTACTTAAAAAAATTAAAACTATTTAAATAATATATGAAAATTATACTTATTGGCAGCAAAGGACAACTCGGAGCAGAATTATATACAAAATTTATAAAAATAGATAATATAGAATTAATTTGCTGGGATAGAAATGATATAGATTTCATATATACAGAAGCTATTTATTATAAACTTCTAACAATATATCCAGATATAGTGATAAATGCAGTGGCATATACAGATGTAGAAAAAGCAGAACATAATATAGAATTAACATACAAAATAAACTATGAGTCTATAAAAAGCATAGTTCGATACATAAAAGATACGAAATCCTTGCTAGTTCATTTTTCTAGCGACTACGTTTTTGACGGTAAAAACAGTAAAAGATATAAAGAGTCTGATTATACCAACCCTTTAAATATATATGGACATTCAAAGCTAGCAGCTGATTTATATATCCTTAATAGTTCTTGTAATTCATTAATATTTAGAACAAGTTGGATTTTTTCAGCAAAAAGTAGAAATTTCCTAAAAAAAATTTTAGAGTTATCTAAGATCAAAGAAACTATAAATGTAGTAGACGATCAATATGGATCACCATTATCTGCAAAAGCAATAGCAGAAATAACTGTAAATGCAATAATGAAGTTATATAAAAAAAATGGAGTAGACATTTACAATGTAAGCATTAATAATATTATTACTAGGTATGATTTAGCCTCTCTTTTCTTAAAAAAAATAAGAAAAAAATCATTTAACATAAAATGTAATAAAATAATATCAATAAAAAGCGAATTTTATAATGGAGCCATTAGACCAAAATACTCTTGTTTATTAGGAAATAAAAAAATTAATAAATTATCCAGCAACTTACCTGTATTTAATACTTGTCTGGATGAAACTATTGAGGAAATAGTTTCATCCAGTGAAAAAATATGATTACTAAACCATTAACCATACAAAATTTATTAATTATAAAACCAAAAATTTTCAGAGATACAAGAGGATCTTTTTTTGAAAGTTTTAATTCCTTAAAGTTTCAAAAACTTGTAATGAAAGACTATCCTTTTGTTCAAGATAATTGCTCAATATCAAAACATAATGTCTTACGAGGATTACACTTTCAAACAATAAAACCACAAGCTAAACTTATTCAAGTACTATATGGCAAAATTTTTGATGTTGTCGTAGATTTGAGATATGGGTCTTCAACATTTGGAAAATGGGAAAGCATTATATTGAAATCATCAAATAGAGAACAACTATGGATACCAGAAGGATTTGCTCATGGGTTTTTAGTTTTATCTAAAAAAGCTATAGTATTATACAAAACAACTCAATTCTATCAACCAAATCTGGAAAGATGTATTGTATGGAATGATGAGACGCTAAAAATTAACTGGCCAATCAAAGATCATCCTATTGTTTCAGAAAAAGACAGAAAAGGCCAAAAATTTAAGGATTTCATAAATTAAAAAACATGGTCGGGGCGGTGGGATTCGAACTCACGACCCTCTGCTCCCAAAGCAGATGCGCTACCAGGCTGCGCTACGCCCCGAAAATATATTCTAACTAGTGACCAATTATTACAATATTTAATAAAAATGTCAAATATTTTATAAAAAAATGGCATCATGACCTAAAAACATCCATAAGATAATTTTGAGAACTAAAGCTTAATTCATTTTGATTATTTAAGACTTTAAAATACTCACCATCATATTGCTCCCAAGCAAACTCACTCTCTTTTAATCCATAAGAAAAAGCTTCTTCGATAATCCTTTTCTTTATGCTAACATTCACAATTGGAAAAGCAACTTCTACTCTTCTGAAAAAATTCCTTTCCATCCAATCAGCAGATGATAAAAATAATTTTTCTTCCCCATCTGAATAAAAATAAAAAACTCTTGAATGCTCTAAAAATCTTCCTAAGATAGAACGAACTCTTATATTCTCAGACAAGCCTGGAATACCAGCCCTTAAGGCACAAACCCCTCTAACAATCAAATCTATTTGAACACCAGCATCACTAGCTTTATAAAGCTCTTTTATTATCTCTGGTTCCAATAAGGAATTCATTTTAGCCATTATTTTTGCTGGTCTACCTTTATTTGCTATTTCAGATTCCTTTCTTATCATCGCAATAATTCCATCATGTAGCGTAAAAGGAGAACATAAAAGATAATTCATGGGCAAACGTGATCCGAGTCCTGTTAGTTGAAAAAAAACCTTATCAACATCTTCGCATAATCTAGGATCAGATGTAATAACACCAAAGTCTGTATATGAATTCGAAGTGTGAGGATGATAATTACCTGTGCTTAAGTGAGCATACCTATTCAATAGACCTTTTTCTCTACGTAAAATCAAAGCCATTTTAGCATGTGTTTTATAAGAAACAACACCATAAACCACATGAGCTCCGACTTCTTCTAATTTAGCTGCCCAATTAATATTTGTTTGCTCATCAAATCTAGCCATTAATTCCACCACAACTGTTACTTCTTTACCCATACGAGCAGCTAATAATAAAATTTTCATCAACTCTGAATCTTCACCTGTACGATAGATAGTTTGTTTAATAGCAACGACTTCAGGGTCTAACGAGGCTGCTGTTAAAAAATCAATAACTGGCTGGAAAGATTGATATGGATGATGAAGCAAAACATCTTGTTTTTTCAAAAAATTAAATAATACATTAGGCTTGTCTTTTGCTAAGCGAAATGGAGTTGGTATAGATGGGATATATGTTTTAAATGCTAAATGCTGCAGTTCTTTAATGCTACAAATTTGAATAAGTCTAGAAATGTTAACAGGACCTTTTACTGTATACAGGTCGTATGAAGATAAAGAAAATTCTTTTTGCAAGAAAGACTTTAATAAATCAGGAGTTGACTCATCTATCTCAAGTCTTACTGCCGCCCCAAAATGTCTTTGAGATAACTCCCCTTGTAAGGCCAATCTTAAATTAGTCACTTCTTCTTCATCGACAAATAAATTACTATTTCTTGTAACACGCCATTGGTAACAACCATTGATTACCAACCCCGGAAATAACTCTCCTATAAATGCCTTCAATAAAGATGTCAACATAACATAACTATATTTATGATTAGATATAGTTATAGGCATTTTTATTAATCTTGGTAATGCTTTCGGCATTTGCACTATAGCTATAGAAGCTTGCCTACCAAATGCATCTATTCCTGATAATGAAACTATAAAATTAAGACTTTTATTATAAACCATAGGAAAAGGATGAGCAGGATCTAAACCTATTGGAGTTAATAATGGCATTACTTCGTTAATAAAAACTTCTTTCGCCCAATTTTTTTGATTTTCATTCCAATCAAAAATATACGGTATAGAAACATCATTTGACAATAATTCAGGTACAATATAATTTTGAAGAATATCGTATTGTTTATCGACTATAAAGTGAATTTCCTGCTGTATTTTAAAAAACTCTTCAAATAGTGTTACTCCATAAGTACTATCCAAATCTGGGTGTAATCGTTGCTGTTCCTTTAATGAAGCTATCCTTATTTCAAAAAACTCATCCAAATTTAGACTGACTATACAAACATATTTCAGACGTTCTAAAAGAGGATAACTTGAACTTTCTGCAAGATTAAGAACACGTGAATTAAATTTTAAGAAAGATAGATCTCTATTTAAAAATAAAGAATCTTTAGAGAAAGAATTTAGCATATATTTTTTACAAAACCATCATTGCATGAAAAATCAATTAACTTTAATATGAGTATAGCTTGTTTGACAAGCTTCAAACAATGACATTTAAAATCATTAATAATAAAATATATCTTAGAATAGCATTAAATGCAGGATATGATTTTGGAAATACTTTCTTCCACCAAAACCATTTGTTCAGCCTCTACCATGACACGCAAAACTGGTTCTGTTCCAGATTTTCTTATAAGAATTCTACCTCTTCCATCTAATTCTTTCTTAACAACTTCAAAAATAGATTTCAAAGAATTATTGTCTTCCCAACTAAGTGTAGTATCCCACGGAATATTAATAATTTTTTGTGAATACATATGCAAATCAGATAATATACTTGATAGATTTTCCTGTGATCTTACTATAGCAGCCAACACTTGCAATGCTGCTATTATCCCATCTCCAGTAGTATGATAATCTAAACAAACTATATGGCCAGAATTCTCTCCACCATATAACCATCCTCTCTTATTCAACTGCTCAGTAACACTACGATCACCAACATTTGCTCTATCAAAACCAATTCCTAATTTCCTCATCTGCAATTCAAAACCATAGTTGGTCATACAAGTTCCAACCACACCTTCTACTCTATTAAAAAGCAAACGATCTTTGATTATTACATACAACAGTTCATCTCCAGCAAATTCAGTTCCTTTTGAGTCCAATATCTTTACCCTGTCTGAATCACCATCTAAAGCTATTCCTAAATCTGCCTTATTTTTTACTACTGTATCTGATAAAAGTTCTGTAGATAAAGAGCCTACTCCATCATTTATATTAAAACCATCAGGATCAACTCCTATTGAATAGACTTCTGCACCAAGATTTTTAAATACAGTTGGTGCTATCTTATAAGCAGAACCATTTGCTGCATCAACAACAATCCTCAATCCTCTAAGACTCAGATTATCAGGAAAACTATCTTGGCAAAATCTGATGTATTGGTTTACAGAAGTTTTTAGAAGCCTCGACTGGCCAAATTTATTAGCATAACTAATATCTAGTTTGCATTCGTCTATTCTGCGTTCTATTTCTATTTCTACTTCTTCAGAAAGTTTAAACCCATCATGGGAAAAAAATTTAAACCCATTATAATGATATGGATTATGAGAAGCACTAACAACAACTCCAGCTAAAACATTTAAAGACTTTACAAGAAAAGATGCAGAAGAAGTAGGCATAGGATATGAATCAGCTATAAAAACATCTACACCTGAAGCTAAAAAACCAGTTTGTATCGCAGATTCTAACATGCTACTAGAAGATCTAGTATCTCTAGTAATAATAACCGCTTTATTACAATTGTTATACCTATCAGCAAAAACGAGGCCGGCTGCAAAGCCTAGTCTAAAGGCAAATTCAATATTTATCAATGAACCACCTACTAGACCTCTAATACCATCTGTACCAAAATATTTATTTTTATACATAAATCAAGAACTCTGATTTATAGCCTGCCAGACTTTTATAGATTCTCTAGTCGCAGCAACATCATGGACTCTTACAAAATTAGCACCATGAGAAATAGATGCTAACATAGCAGATATACTACCAAATAAACGATCTGATGGATCATGCCCTATAATACTACCGATAAATGATTTTCTCGACAAACCCACCAAAATAGGCAAGCTATTATAACGAAAGGCCTCTAGTTTTTTTATCAGAGTAAGATTTTGATAAAAAGTCTTCCCAAACCCTATGCCTGGATCTAATATTACTCTATCCAAACTTATTTTTTTACTAATAAATTCATTAATAATTCTACTAAAAAAATTATAAACATTACTAACGATATCAACATCGAGAATATTATCTTGCATATTAAAAGGATCCCCTTTCATATGCATTACACAAAGAGCACAATTATAAGAAGAGACTACATCTATAGCCTTTGATGAACAAAAACCATATACGTCATTTATTAAATCAACACCTTCATCAAGAACAACTTGCATTACTTCCGGTTTATAAGTGTCTATAGATAAAGGAATATCATATTTCAACAAGCATCTAATTACAGGTAACAAACGCTTCAATTCTTCATCTTTCGGAACCGGCAAAGAACCAGGTCTTGTGGACTCGGCTCCTATATCTATTATATCCACCCCTTCATTAATCATCTTTTCAGCATGAGATATAGCATTCTTGTATGAGTAATATTTCCCAGCATCTGAAAAAGAATCAGGAGTAACATTTAAGATGCCCATAACAACAGGATTTGAATAATCAATCACAAAACGCCCACACCTAATTTTTTTACTACCAAAACTCATAAGAATAAACCAAAAACTATGGGTTAAATACAAATATCAAGAACTATATTTACTAGAATCAATAAATACAATCTTGCCATTATCATCCTTGGTTATCTTTCTAGAAACAATTGCATCAATCTGATCTGCATTAATTGTTTCTATATCCAATAAGGCTAAAGCCATATTTTCAACAACGTCATGATTGGACTCTATAATATTTCTTGCAATATTGTACTGTTCATCTATAATTTTTCTAATTTCATTATCAACTTTTTGCATGGTAGCTTCTGAAACATGTACTGTCTTAGTCACACTACGACCTAAAAAGACCTCATTCTCATTATCAGCATATATCATTGGGCCTAATTCTTTAGACATTCCATATCTAGTAACAATATCCCTAGCAATGGAAGTAGCTCTCTCAAAATCATTAGAGGCTCCTGTAGTCATTTGATTCATAAATATCTCCTCAGCAATACGACCACCAAATAACACTGAAATCATATTCAATAACCGATTTTTATCCATGCTATAACGATCATGTTCTGGCAATTGCATAGTTACTCCTAAAGCTAAACCTCTAGGAATGATTGTGACTTTATGAACAGGATCTGTTTTTGGTAAAAATTTTGCTACAACAGCATGACCAGATTCATGATAAGCAGTATTGCGACGTTCCTCTTCTGGCATGACAATAGACCTTCTTTCTGAACCCATTATGATTTTATCTTTAGCTTTTTCAAAATCCAACATTTCTACTTTTTTTGCATTTCTTCTAGCTGCAAATAAAGCTGCCTCATTAACTAAATTAGCTAAATCAGCACCAGAAAAACCTGGGGTTCCACGAGCTATAATAGAAGAATCAACATCTTCAGATAAAGGAACTTGTTTCATATGAACATTTAATATTTGTTCTCTGCCTCTAATATCAGGCAAAGGAACAACTACTTGCCTATCAAAACGACCTGGTCTAAGTAACGCTGGATCTAAAACATCAGGTCTATTAGTTGCCGCCACAACCACAACACCTTGACCTGTTTCAAATCCATCCATTTCAACCAGCATTTGATTAAGAGTTTGCTCTCTTTCATCATTACCACCACCTACACCTGCACCTCGCTGTCTACCAACTGCATCTATTTCATCAATAAAAATTATACATGGAGCATGTTTTTTTGCGTTTTCAAACATATCTCTTACACGAGAAGCACCAACGCCAACAAACATTTCGACAAAGTCAGATCCAGAAATGCTAAAAAAAGGAACTTTGGCTTCCCCTGCTATCGCTCTAGCTAATAATGTTTTTCCAGTTCCAGGAGAACCAACCATCAGCACACCTTTAGGTATACGACCACCTAAAACTTGGAATTTAGTTGGCTCTTTCAAAAAGTCGACTAATTCCTGAACTTCTTCCTTTGCTTCATCACATCCAGCTACATCAGCAAATGTAGTATTATTATTAGAATCATCTAACATTTTCGCTCTAGACTTACCAAAACTAAAAGCTCCACCTTTACCTCCACCTTGCATTTGTCTCATAAAGAATACCCATATACCTATCAATAAAAGCATAGGAAACCATGAAACAAAAACGCTTACTAAAAATGAAGGCTCTTCTCTAGGCTTAGCAATAACCTGTACATTGTTTTTCAATAAGTCAGAAACCATCCATAAATCTCCAGGAGATACTACAGAATAGATTCGCCCATTGTCGGACAATACACGCAAAACATCACCTTGTACTTCGACTTTTTTAATATGTCCTGAACGAACATCATCCATAAAATGAGTATAGGTATAGTTCTCTTGAAACCTACTACGTCCGTCAAAATGTTTAAATACAGTAAAAAGCACTAGGGCTATTCCTATCCATACTGTAACTTTTGAAAAAGAACTATTCAAAGTAGAACTCCTGCTTACAATTACAAAATTAGCTACATTAGACCCTTTGGAGGGAGTCAACATAAAATAAAAATTCTGATTCTAAAAATAGAATAAGAAACAAACATATAGAGATATATTATACTAGTTATAATTATATCATTCAAAACATATAGGAATAATTGTTTTAATCAAAAATTAATATTTTTTTAAAACCATCAATATGCTTACTTGAGATTTTGTGCTATTAAAAAAGTCTCTGATGACCTGTCACGAGAAGCTTTAGGCTTAAACTCGACAACTTTTTTAAAAAATTTCTTGTATAAGTGTACAATTTGCGAAAAACCAGCGCCATGAAAAGCTTTGACTATCATAACACCATTGCTTTTTAAATTATCTACAGAGAAACTCATAGCCAACTCACAAACATCTTGAACTCTTGCACTATCTGCACTAGCAATACCTGTTAAATTGGGGGCCATATCAGAAATTACAATATCTACTAGTTGATTATACAAAGTATTTTTTAATATTTCTTGTATTTCTACATCTCTAAAATCTCCTTGTATAAAATCAACACCAGAAATTGGTTCCATCGATAATATATCTAATGCAATAATCCTTCCATTTATGTTACCATTTGGTAGAATCATCTTGTTGCGCATTACCTGAGACCAACTACCTGGAGAAGAACCTAGATCTACTACTATTTTATTGCTTGCAAAATTTATTTTGAGTGTCTCTATTATCTCAATTAGCTTGAAGGCTGAACGTGCTCTATAATCAAACTTTTGTGCAAGCTTTACATAAGGATCTGCAATATGTTCTTTTACCCATTTCTTAGATGATTTATATTTTGACATTATTATAAGACCTCAAACATATATGAATAAAAATTCCATTCACAACAAACGCACCAAACTAAATAATCTTGCACATAAATTAAAGCCTACAGTAACAGTAGGATATAAAGGAATTACGCAAGAAGTCCTGAAAGAAATTAACTTTACAATCAAAGCGCACGAACTTATAAAATTAAAAATCCATGGAAAAGAAAAATCAGATCGGCTACAAATTATAGAAACCATATGCAAAGATATTAAATGCCAACTAATTCAACAGATAGGAAAGACTTGTGTTATTTACAAAGAAAGAGAAGATAACTTAACAGAACAATCCTACCTATAAAACATGGCAAAAGAATTTTTCTAAAAACTGGAATTATCCTTTTGCCTCAAAATAGATTTAAATCTAGACATAATTGATTTCTATAATCTCATACTCATAATTTCCAGATGGAGCTTTTACGTCTATTATGTCTCCTTCTTCTTTACCTATCATTGCTCTAGCCATCGGGCTGGAAATAGATATCAAATTTAATTTAATATCAGCTTCAGCATCTCCAACTATTTGATAGGAATGTCTTTGACGAGAAGCTATATCTTCGATGCAAACAGTAGCTCCGAAAACCACCCTCCCTTCTGATGCAATGCTTGTAGGATCAATGATTTGAGCATTCGAAAGAATTGATTCTAAATTGGAAATACGGCTTTCAATAAAACCTTGACGCTCACGAGCTGCATCATATTCTGCATTTTCTGAAAGATCTCCATGTGAACGTGCTTCAGCTATTGCGTTAATTACTAATGGTCTTTCCTCTGTCTTCAATTGATGTAATTCTTTACGCAAAGATTCTGCTCCTTTAACTGTAAGAGGAATCGTAGACATAATATGTTTTCCTATAAAGTTATTAACTTATGAACATAAATCATAAATACAAAACCCCGACTCATATAAGAATCGGGGTTTCAACCTGCTATTATCTACAATTTTAAATATTATTGCAATAAATTGTTTACAATAGACTTTTATAAACCAATATAGTTATTTTCGTAAAGAAGCATGTAATTCTTGTAAAGAATAAACCTGCATTCCTGAAGAACCTCTTAGATAATGCATACCCTGAACAGCAGCACGAGCCCCAGAGACCGTTGTAAAACAGGTAACTCGATTAGCTAAAGACTGAACACGAATCATTCTAGAATCAACAATAGCATTTCTCCTTTCTTCTACTGTATTAATAACCAAGGAGATCTCACCATTTCTAATCATATCTACAATATGAGGACGACCCTCATTAACCTTATTTACGATTTTAACAGGAAGACCTGCATCAATTATTTTTTGAGCTGTACCTTTGGAAGCAACGAGTTGAAAACCAAGTTCATATAAACCTTTAGCAATCTCAACAACTATATTCTTATCCTGATCTCTAACGCTGATAAAGGCAGTGCCAGAATTAGGCAATTTTACTCCAGCACCTAATTGAGCTTTTACATAAGCCTCACCAAATGTTTTGCCAACACCCATAACTTCACCTGTTGACTTCATCTCAGGACCAAGAATTGTATCCACTCCTGGAAACTTAACAAATGGAAAAACAGCTTCCTTTACAGAAAAATAATCAGGACTAATTTCATTTAATACATTCTGTTCCAATAAACTCTTACCAACTTTGATTCTAGCAGCCACCTTAGCTAATTGTAATCCAGTAGACTTTGATACATATGGAACTGTACGAGATGCTCTAGGATTTACTTCTAAGACATATACATCGCCATCTTGTACTGCAAACTGAATATTCATCAATCCTTTAACATTTAAGGATTTAGCTATTAATCCAGTTTGAGATTTTATTTCAGAAATAATCTCCTCTGAAAGAGAATAAGGAGGCAAACTACATGCAGAGTCCCCAGAATGAACACCTGCTTGTTCTATATGCTCCATTACGCCAGCTATAAAAAAATTAGACCCATCTGCTAAACAATCTACATCTACTTCAGTAGCATGATTTAAAAACCTATCTAATAATACTGGAGAGTCATTACTGACTTTTACTGCATCTCTCATATATCTTTCAAGATCATTTTGCTCATGAACAATTTCCATAGCTCTTCCTCCCAAAACATAACTAGGACGAACAACTAACGGATAACCTATTTCCACAGCTAAAGTTAGAGCCTCAGATTCAGTTCTAGCTGTACGATTTGGAGGTTGCCTTAAGTTGATTTTATTCAACAATTTTTGAAATCTTTCCCTATCTTCTGCTATGTCGATAGACTCTGGACTTGTACCAATAATTGGAACGCCATTAGCTTCTAAAGCTTTCGCTAATTTCAATGGAGTTTGTCCACCATAATGAACTATTACACCAATAGGATTTTCTTTATTAACAATTTCTAGCACATTTTCTAATGTTAAAGGCTCGAAATATAACCTGTCAGAAATATCATAATCAGTAGAAACAGTTTCAGGGTTACAATTGATCATTATTGTTTCATAACCATCTTCTCGTAAAGCAAGAGAAGCATGTACGCAACAATAATCAAATTCAATACCCTGACCTATTCTATTAGGACCACCGCCTAAAATGATAACTTTTTGTTTATCAGCTGAAGGTTTAGACTCACATTCATCCTCATATGTAGAATACATGTAAGCAGTATTTGTAGAAAATTCAGAAGCACATGTATCAACTCTTTTGTAAACAGGAATAATTCCTAATTCATAACGTAATTTTCTTATTTCATATTCAGACGAATCTAATAAGTAACCTATGCGAGAATCAGAAAAACCTCTCCTTTTTAGTTCAAATAAAGTTTTATAATCTAAATCAGCCAAATTATAATTTTCTAATGACAGCTCTATATCTACTATTTCTTTTATTTGATCTAAAAACCATGGGTCTATCTTCGTGATGTTATGTACTTCATCTACTGTCCATTTTTGAGCAAAAGCATCAGCAACATACCATATTCTTTCAGGACCAGGTTCTCCAAGTTCTACTTGCAATGTTTCACAATCGACTGTTTTCTGATTTAGTCCATCTACACCAACCTCTAAACCTCTAAGAGCTTTTTGGAATGATTCTTGAAAAGTTCTACCAATAGCCATAACCTCACCAACTGACTTCATCTGTGTTGTCAATCTGGAATTAGCTGTTGGGAATTTTTCAAAAGCAAATCTTGGAACCTTTGTTACAACATAATCAATAGAAGGTTCGAACGAAGCTGGAGTTAAACCACCAGTTATATCATTTTTCAACTCATCAAGAGTATACCCAACAGCTAACAAGGCTGCTACTTTAGCTATTGGAAAACCAGTAGCCTTCGAAGCCAAAGCAGAGGATCTTGAAACTCGAGGATTCATTTCTATAACAACCATGCGTCCATTCTTAGGATTTACAGCGAATTGAACGTTAGATCCACCTGTATCCACTCCTATTTCACGCAAAACAGCAATAGAAGCACTCCTCATAATTTGGTATTCTTTGTCTGTCAATGTTTGCGCAGGAGCAACTGTAATAGAATCACCAGTATGGACACCCATTGGATCTAAATTTTCTATGGAACATATTATTATGCAATTATCAACCTTATCACGAATTACTTCCATTTCAAATTCTTTCCAACCAAGCAAAGATTCTTCTATTAAAAGTTCATTCGTAGGTGAGGCTTCTAAGCCTCTAAGACAAATATCTTCAAATTCTTCTGCATTATAAGCAATACCGCCTCCTGAACCTCCCATTGTAAAACTAGGACGTATTACAACAGGAAAAGCAGAAATACCTGATGAGGCAATATTACGTTGAACATCCCAAGCCTCTTCCATACTATGAGCCATACCTGATTTAGCAGATTCTAACCCTATATTTGTCATGGCTTGCTTAAATTTTTGACGATCTTCAGCTTTTTCAATTGCAGCAGCATTTGCCCCAATTAACTCAACATTATATTTATCTAAAATACCATGATGTGCTAAATCTAAAGCACAATTCAATGCTGTCTGACCACCCATAGTAGGTAATAACGCATCAGGTCTTTCTTTTTCTATAATTTTCTCTAAAGCTTGAAAATTTATAGGTTCTATATAAGTTACATCAGCAGTCTCTGGATCTGTCATGATAGTGGCTGGGTTACTATTAACTAGAATAGTACGAAACCCTTCCGCTTTAAGCGCTTTACAAGCTTGCGCTCCAGAATAATCAAACTCACAAGCTTGGCCTATAACTATAGGACCAGCTCCAATAATAAGAATGCTTTTTAGGTCTTTACGCTTTGGCATTTTACAACCTTTATTTTCTTGAGGACATTAGAGTAATAAATTTATCAAATAAAATAGCAATATCTACAGGTCCGGGACTAGCCTCAGGATGACCTTGGAAACAAAATGCAGGACGATCTAGTAATTCAAAACCCTGCAAAGATCCGTCAAATAATGAAACATGAGTTACTCTAGCATTTTTTGGTAATGTATTAGCATCAACAGCAAAACCATGATTTTGACTAGTAATAAAAACCTTCTTTGACTGCATATCCTGAACAGGATGATTCGCTCCATGATGACCTGTCTTCATCTTGATAGTCTTTGCTCCTAAAGCCAATGCCATCAATTGATGACCTAAACAAATACCAAACAAAGGTATCTTTTTGTCTAGGAATACTTTGATTGACTCTATTGCATAATCACATGGCTCTGGATCACCTGGACCATTTGACAAAAATATTCCATCTGGATTCAAATTCATGACATCTGATGCACTAGTTTGTGCAGGAACAATAGTGACATCACAGCCGCGATCTACCAAAAGTCTCAATATATTGCTTTTAACTCCAAAATCATAAGCAACAATTCGAAATTTTGATTGATTAACATTAGAAAAACCTTCTCCTAACTGCCAAACACTTTCATTCCATGACTCTTTTGTTTTTCTAGAAACAGTTTTAGCCAAGTCTTGGCCTGCCATACCAGAAAAACTTTTAGCTAAATTAATAGCCTTATCAACATCATCCCCAACAAGAATACATGAACCCTGAGAACCTCTATCTCGTAAAATACGAGTTAGTTTTCTAGTATCAATATCTGAAATAGCAACAATTCCATTGTTTTTCAAATAATCAGGCAAAGACTGATTAGATCGAAAATTAGAAACCCTACTGAGACAACTACGTATTATCAAACCTGAAACATGTATTTGACTTGATTCCACATCTTCATTATTGACTCCAGTATTTCCTATGTGAGGATAAGTCAAAGTGACTATTTGTCCTGTATAGCTAGGATCTGTAAGAATCTCTTGATAACCAGTCATAGACGTATTAAAAACAACTTCTGCAACTGCATATCCAGGGGCTCCTATAGATATACCTTTAAAAACATCACCGCAAGATAAAGCCAATACTGCTGGTGAAAACTTACTTCTATATTTAAAAAGTTGAGAAAACACGATAAACCCTAGTATTTTTAGTATCGACAATCAGCTATTACTGTTGTACATTCACTTAATATTTATAAAAACAACATTTTTTTAACATCACTTTATATATTATTCTAATTTTAATTTAAAAACTACTTTTTGAAATTTATTATCATGCATAATCAACTAGAATCACTAAGAAAATACACTGTAGTTGTTGCTGACACAGGAAACTTTGAAGCAATGAAAACATTGAAACCAATTGACGCGACAACAAACCCTTCCTTAATATTAAAAGCAATACAAAAAGAAGAGTACAATCATGTGTTAACAGATACAATTAAACACTGTAAACACATGTCTTTATCCGAAATAGCTGATAATATAACGGTGTCTTTTGGAAAAGAAATACTAAAAATAATACCTGGCAGAGTATCTACAGAAGTAGACGCCAGACTATCTTTTAATACAAAAGCAACTATAGAAAAAGCTCGTTATTTGATTAATCTGTATGAAAAATCTGGCATTAAAAGAGAAAGAATTCTAATAAAAATTGCCGCAACATGGGAAGGTATTAAAGCAGCAGAAATCCTTGAATTAGAAGGCATACATTGCAATCTAACACTACTCTTCTCTTTAACACAAGCAATAGCATGTGCACAATCAAAAGTAACATTGATATCTCCTTTCGTTGGTAGAATTTATGACTGGTATAAAAACCATGCTGGATCTAATTGGGACGAAGAAAAAAATCATGGCCAAAATGATCCTGGAGTAAAATCAGTTGTAACAATTTATAACTACTATAAATCTCTAGAAATAGGTACAGAAATAATGGGAGCAAGCTTTAGAAATATCCATCAAATTTTGGCCTTGTCTGGTTGTGACCTTTTAACCATAAGTCCAGAACTTATTACAAAGTTAGAAAATACCCCAGGAAGCACTATTCCTAAGCTAACATCCAATAGTCTTATCAAACCACTTCATACTAAACACATTTCTGAAATTGAATTTAGATCAATGCTAAATGAAGATCAAATGGCCACTGAAAAACTATCAGAAGGAATCAGAATATTTATCAAAGATGTTCTTTCTCTTGAAAAAATAATTGAAAAAACTTTGCGATAAGAAAATTTTTATAAATTAGACTTACGGTCCATCAAAGCCCAAGCTATAGTTCCTGCATCGATATATTCCAATTCGCTACCTGCAGGAACTCCTCTTGCCAAACGACTAGTCTTTATGCCAAAAGGCACCAACATATCAATTAAAAACTGAGCTGTCGTTTCACCTTCAGCAGTAAATCCAGTGGCAATGATCACCTCTTCTATACCACCTTTGTTTATTCTTTCAGAAATTTTATGAAAATTTAATTCTTTTGGACCAATGCCATCCAATGGCGATATTCTGCCCATTAATACATAATACAAACCCTTATAACCATGACTTGCTTCTAAATTAATTAAATCAGATGGAGTTTCGACTATACATAACAAACTCTTATCTCTGAAAGAACTGGAACATGTAACGCATAAGTCTGTTTCAGAAAAACTATTACAACTAATACAATGTTGCAAACTACCAGTAGCTTCTGACAAAGCAATACTTAGTGAATTTGCACCTTGCAAGTCATATTGCATCAAATGGTAAGCTATTCTCCTAGCTGACCTTATACCTATTCCAGGAAGGCGTTTTAAAGCCTTAATTAGATTAATTAAAGGCTCAGGTTCACTTATTTGCTGCTCTTCCATAAATATTCCGTAAATTGGCACGATTTTTAAATGAATAAATTTTACTCTAAAATGGAAATTTCATGCCACCTGGCATTGGAAAACCAGCTGTAATAGCAGATACTTTTTCTTGTGATAATTGCTCTGCTTTACGTACAGCATCGTTAAAAGCAGCTGCCAACAAATCTTCCAACATATCTTTATCTTCAGATAATAAACTTGGATCTATTTTAATTTTCTTAACATCATATTTACAAGTCATGTTAATGCTTACTAAGCCTCCACCAGAAGACCCTTCAACTTCTATATCTGCTAAAGAATCTTGGACTTTTTTCATATTTTCTTGTACTTGCTGCGCCTGACGCATCAATCCTGCAATTTGATTTTTCATAATATACGGACCTTAAAATTGACATATTAATATTGCCATTACAAAAACGTTAATCTAACTCAGAAATAGAATCAATAAGAACGTCACCATCCAAAGTTGCAACCACTTCTTTTACAAAAGGATCATCATCAACAATTTGTTCTAGCTGTTTTTTTTTATAGAGCTGTTGTGCCTGAGAACGAGCATGCGCTGTTTTATCCCCAGTAGCGCCAACCAATATATCTAATTTGATAGTCATATCAAAATATTCACTGAGAACTGTTTGCAAACGTAATTTGTTTTCATGACTAGCCAATGTAGGAATAGAAACTCTAATTGTAAAATTATTTTCAAATACTTTTACAAATTCACTTTGTCTAGCTAACTCAAGAACAAAACCATGCAGAGATAACTTAGGAACAAGCTCTAACCAATCATTGTTAGAAAACGATACCAAGTCAAAATCTATATTTTTTTTGTCTAATTTTTTGGAATCTTTATCTTCAACAATATTAATCTCAGCAGCCTTCTTCAACAAGACTAAATCATTTTTCTGCTCATTAACAAAAATATTTTTATTAGATGAAATAGATAATTCTTGTTTAGTGCTATTATAAATCTCACTATTATTCAACTTAGGTAGTGATTCATTAATAAAATTATTATTACTAAATTGTGATGCTAAAGATAACAATCTGAAACAAATCATCAAAAAACCACTATATTGATCTGGTGATTGTGCCAGCTCTTGAGAACTATGAGTTACCACCGCATATAATAGCTGAGTCAAATCTGGAGAAATATTGTCTTTAAAAGAAATTAAATCTATATCATTAATTTCAGAATCTGAAAAATGTTGTATAATAGCAACTCTAGACAATAAAATTGCTAAATCTGATAAAAAAGTTTCATATGAAAAGCCACTATCAATTACATTGTCAGCTATATCTATTAATGACTTCACGTCATTAAGTAAAATAGATTGCAAAAGATGGATAACCTTTGCTGAATCAACCATGCCAAACATTTCTCTTAAAGCAACTATGCTTATTACTCCATCCCCATAAGATATAGCTTGATCAGTCAAAGACAATGCATCTCGCATGGAACCTTTAGCCAATCTCGCAATCATCACTAGTGATGATTCATCAAAAGATATTCTTTCGTTCGACAATATTACAGACAATTGTTTTATTAGATAATTATCTGACATCTTCCTCAAGTTAAAACACAAACAACGAGAAAGTACTGTTATTGGGATCTTATGAAGATCAGTTGTGGCAAAAATAAACTTCACATGATCTGGCGGTTCTTCTAATGTTTTCAATATAGAATTAAAGGCATGGTTAGTAAGCATGTGTACTTCGTCAACTAGAAATACTTTAAATCTACCGATGACAGGAGTATAATTAGCTTGAGAAAGGAGATTAGACATTTCCTCTACACCTCTATTAGAGGCTGCATCTAGCTCTAAATAGTCTAATGATCCCCCTGAGTCAATTCCTCTGCAAGAAGAGCATGTACCACATGGCTTTGATGTGATTCCTCTCTCACAATTTAATGATTTTGCCAATATTCTAGCCAGAGAAGTTTTCCCTACCCCTCTTATTCCTGAAAATAACCAAGCATGATGCAAACGCTGAGAATTCAGTGAGTTTACCAAAGCTTTTACAACATGATCTTGCCCTACGACCTCATCAAAAGACTTAGGTCGCCATTTCCTAGCTAAAACTAAATAACTCATTAAATACACTAACACCTAATTAAATTAAGAGAATAAGGCGGTAAAATCTTTTGCACTGAAATATCTATAGTTATGGCTGCTTTGTTCCCAATCTGACCAAGTTCACTACATCATCATGCAAAGATAATACCGCCCATCTGAATTTTAACATAATAAAGCTATCAACAAAAAAAATCATTAACTATAAAAACAGTAAGAAAAAGTAACAAGATTTAACAACATTCAATCCATATCCTAGGTAACGGGCAATATATAGCTGCATAAGATTTTCTACCGTCAAACTTATTTAATGCATCACGATACCTTGTTAACTGAGCTATATAAGCTTGTTTTATCCTATTAATAAAACTATTATATGTCTCATTTTCTTTTATATCTGATAATTTGTAATCAACAATTAACCATTTATCTCCTAGATCTATTGCAAGATCTAAGACTGAAATTATTCCTTTACTATCCACCAAAGACCATTCTCTATGTGAGTTATTATGATGTGATAATAACCATATACCTCTATCATCTGTCAGAGTATTCTCTAAAGCCCTAAATATTATACATGTATATTCATCAGCCTTAGAATACGGAATTCCATTTTTTATTAGCTGTCTGTATATAAGTTCTCTGTGAGATTTTAATTTATTAATATTCCATAAATTCACACTATCAATTCCAATGCGATTCAACCAAAAATGCATGACTGTTCCTAAAATGGATTGGTAATCGTGTTGACGGCTCCACTCCTTATGATATGCATCGTTATATTTCAAAAACAAATTTTTCCTATTTTTATCTAATATAGAAATACCTTCTGTAGAAACTCTATGTAATAATTTATTTCCTAATTTTTTTGAAGCAAGAGCATTTTGGTTTTCATCTAGAATATCATTGTTCATAATGATATTCTGAATATCCATTTTATTACATAACCTACTTAATAAACTATCTGAAACAGGAGGCATAATTTTTCCATCGTCATCTACTACAACGCTAGAGATTAAATGCAAATTTTTTTTTGATCTAGTAGCTGCAACATAAAGCAATCGATCTAACTCATATGAAGTCTTCACCTTATTACGGTATTTCAAATAACTAGACATTTTATCAAGTTCAAGATCTATTTTTGGTTTTGCTGGAGAGAATAATACACCACTTGAATTTGATTCGAATCTTATTAATGGCTCTTGATCACTTTTCATAGATTGATGCAAACCATATAATAAAACTGAATCAAACTCCAAACCTTTTGCTTTGTGGATAGTCATAATATCAACAACTGCATCTTTAGAAGCAACATTAGATGAAGCATACAAATTATTAACTTTGCGCTCCAGCTGCTCTATATCTATTTCACCATAAGGAAATGACTCATCAATCAAATCGAAAATCAGCTCTGCATCACCGGATGCATCCTTGTCGCTATAAACACTAGAGCCGCCTAAATTATTCCACAAAGACTGTATAAACAATGCTGGTGACATATTATTAAAGCAACTATAAGAAGATAGCAAATCTTTCAACCTAAACAATCGCATACAATCTAAGTTAGTTAAACCAAGCTTAAGAAAAACTGACATTTGATTTTCATCAAACAAATCAAATTCTGAATTACCAGATCCAAAAAAATTATTTAATAGGAAAGGAACCGGTGTCTTATGATCATTACCAAACAATTTATGCATATTATCTAAGGTCAAACCAAAAAAAGGAGATCTCAATATTGATAACCAAGCAAGTCTATCACCTGGATGTTTTAGAGCCCTTATAAGCTGTAGTAAATCAGATACAACTGGCTTATTAGCTAAAGGTACGATATCAACAGACCTAAATCTAATGTTATTCTGACTCATTAAAGAAGTTAGATAGTTAATGTTATTACGAGATCGTACTAAAACCGCAATAGTATGATTAATACCATAGTTATTAATCGTTTCTTGAATAATGTTTATTGCTGTCTGAGCTAACCTAGCCTCTCGATTTTCCGTACCTTGAACACAATGAAATTTAATCAAAGAATCTGGCGCATCATGAAGAGAGGTGACAGAATCAGTATAAGACACAGCTCCTAAATCCTCATCGTTTTTATTAGGAAAAATTTCTTTAAAAACTCCATTAATCCAATTAACAATTATAGGATGGGAACGAAAGTTATTTACAAGTTTTAAATGCTTTGGTTTCAAACAACCAATACCATTTTCTATAACCTGTAAAAAAAGACCAACCTCCGCTTTTCTAAAACTGTATATTGATTGCATCGGATCACCTACCAAGAATAATGTCCTTCCATCATCATTTTGCCAACCAGAAATCAATTTTTTTATAATATCGAAATGAGCCCTACTAGTGTCTTGAAACTCATCTATCAGTATATGATTAATTTTGTTATCTAGTTTTAATAAAAGATCATTCGGATAATCATCACTACCTAAAGCTATTGATGCTCTTTGTGTTATTTCTATAAAATCTACTTCGGATACATTATTAAAACGCAATATAAGATTTGCTACAGACAAAGATAAAGTTTTTAATTGAACAGTCAAATCTCTCCATTGTTTATCAGTCAAAAAAGGATCTGGAGCGTAACTAATCATTGCGAGATGAGAAACCCAAGAAGAATTTGAACCCATTGAATTTAACCAATTTATTAAAATTTCCTTGGAAGAAGAGCCTGAATCAAAACCAAGACTCTTATTAAAAGATTTAGTACTACGTAATGTTTTTTTTGCTGTTAAAAATAATGATGCAATAGCCTTCCATTTGCGTAAATCACTAATTTTATTACTAATAAGATAATCCCAATCTAGCAATGGCTCCAAAACATTATTAGGATTAATTTTATACAGATTTTTTGCTGCTATTCTTATAGGCTCCTGTATAGAACTTTGCCAATTTTCAGGTAATTCTTTCAACAACCTTGATATGTCATTCTCTATTGTCAATTTTAAATTTGATTCTATCAATTCTTTATCAAGGCCATATCTCAAAATTGGCAACCACTGGTCTCGTTTTTTAAGCATGTCTGATATGAGTCTTGTTGCAAAATTTATATCTAAATCTAGGTTTAATAATAAACTTTTTACATAATCAAATTTATCGATTAAGGCTATTGTTGATTTAGCAGCAGAATCATAATGGAACTGCATATCGCTAGAGATAACTGGTAATCCTCCCATTCTTGATAGCCAAGGCAAATTTGAAACAATTTGAGCACAGAAAGAATCAAATGTTTTTATCATTAATCTGGCTGGATGCTGCAAAATATTCCACCCAAATAAAGAGTCTCTTTTTAAGACTTCTCTAGATAATTTTAAGCTAAAAGGCTCATCATTATAAATTTCCGTATCTTTAGCGATTTGTAATCTTTCTATAATACGACGCCTCATTTCATTAGCTGCTTTACGTGTAAACGTAATAGCTACAATTTCCTCTGGAACAAGAACATTTGACAATAATGCTAAAAAACGATTTGTTAAAAGCTCTGTTTTACCTGAACCGGCAGGAGCTTGTACAATGAAAGACTCGTGAATATTTAAGGCTTCTTCCCTGATCTTAAAATCTTTTATATTTTCAGACATATATACTATTCATTGAGATTTAAACGCAAAAAAGGCATGACATCACAAAATCTTAGATCTTCCTCAGAAAAATATTTATTATCAGCAACTCCATTTATATATTCATCTAGAATAAAAGTAATTTTTTTATATAATTTATTAATCATGTCATTCCACAAAACATCACTAAGCAAAGTAATATTTGGCAACCCAATATCTTCAATAGATAGACCTTTAACCGATAATTCTTTAGCATTTATAAAAAAAACTGCTAATCCTTGCGTATCTAAGCATAATGTATTAAGACAAGCTAATGAATATATAGGAAGTTGCAAATTTATAGGCCTTATTCGAGCCCAATCTTTCTCTGGATAAAAAAGTGAGTTGCCTGTCTTATAATCTATGATTAATATCTTACCTTCTGATAAAAAATCAATTCTATCTGGTCTTAAATTTAAAGATATGTTTTTATATTGCCAATTAATATCTTGTTCTAAAAACATAATTTTAAACTGCAATCTATCTTTTTCTAGAAATAGAAAATTTTTTATAATTGTAAAGGTTCGTTCAATTTCGAGATTTAGTAAAGTATTCCCATAAACAAACATATTTTTTCGTGAAACATTATGAATGCAGTCTAGTAATAGATTGTCTAAAATGTGCGTAGGAGTTTCTAAAAGAACTGAATGATCTTTAACTGTTTTCCAAAATTCTGCTAAAGAATCATGAATTAAAATTCCTCTTTTAAGGCTATACCTATCATTTATATCATAAGACGGCAAACGAGATGCCCCTAATCTATATTTTGCGAATGCCCATAAAGGACATCTTGATTGGGCCTCGAGAAGACCAATTCCACTAATAACATTGATCTCATTAGAATCAGTAATAGGACCTTTTGAGTCATTAATAATATCTATAGGAACTTTATAAAAAGTATCTTTATAACTTATGCAAACTCTCTCTTTAGAATCTTTACTTATCAGAAATGAAGGTGCTGTTATTTGCTCATCTATTGTTTTTGAATAACTAAATATAATCATATTAGCTGATGCAATAAGCCCATTATAGATTTTTTGTGCCCAAATATATTCTCTCTCTGGAGTTGACCTAGGAACATTATTTGCTCTTAACACAGACAAAGGCAGAAAAGGATTAGGGCTTGGGGATGAAGGAAATTTTTCCTGGTCCATTCCTATAACCCACAAAGCATCCCATTTAACATTAACAGCATCTTGTATATCAAGCACTTCAAAAACAGAAGAAGAATTATCTTTTATTTGAAAACAACTTCTTCTAGCAAACGTTTTAAATAATTTTATTACCTCTATAGAATTTAAATGCCCGAATAAAGGATCTAGTAATACAAAATTATCAAATAGAGCATCAAGATTTTCTATAGTTTGATATGTCTCACTATCTATTTTTTTTTCACCTGGAAAATGAATAGAATCAAGTGAAAATCTTATTACTCTAACCCAAGATTCTATCCTCAAACATTGGTTAATCCATCTAGAAAAGACAATAGATAGGCATTTTCCTAATCTAGTATTTTGTAATTCTCTTAAAATATTATCCAATGTGATATTTAAATAATATTTACTTCTTATTTCAAGCTCTACAGAAGTATATAAATCAAATAAATTAACATCATCAATACAACATCCTCTTAATAAAACTGAACTAAAAAGAGCCACTTCACAATTTTTATAAAAAGCAACATTAGCAAAAAAATCCAACCAAGATATAGCGACATTAGTAATAGGCCAATCAATACAAGACCTAGCTGATGAAATATTAAACTCTAACAATGGCTCATTGACACTGAAATAATTTTCTAATATACGTTTAGCCATAGGCGCTTGTTTATCCAGATGTGGAGTAACAATTGCATACTTACCATTAGGATTCTTCATAAGTTCTTTTGAAATCCAAATTGCGGACTGTCTCCATTCATCCTGAACACTATCACATGCACAAATATAACTCTCGTTACTGCGAACTACAGAATGGGTAAATAATTTTACAGATGAACCGAAATATAATATTTTTTTCAACAATCTTGATAATCTTGGAGATATTTCTATAAATCCAAATAAAACTACATATTTAGGAAATATAATGTCTTTTCGATCAATGAAATTTATGATGTATTCATATATATAATCAAAATCTACTGCATTTATCTTTTTTAATTCATTGTAATAACAGTTTTTCCAGTGAATAAATCTTTTATACTCTTCATTTGAATGATTACTAGAAATATCTAAACATAGCTCATGAATTAATTGCTTTGCCTCCATAGCTAAAATAGAAGCTTGATGAAAATTTAATAAATAATTCTCAGACTCTTCCATCTTAATTACTTTATCCCACAACATTTGTTCACTTATTTGGTTTAGAACATAAACAATGTCATTTTTATGATTAAAGAAAGAAGATATATTATCAAAAACCTTTACAACCCAGGAATTTAATGGCAAAATCTCTGGTAGTTCTTGTGTTTTTTGCGTTTTTTTTACTTGTTCTATAATATCATTCTTCAAACGACTAGCCTGACGCTTACTAGAAGTCAAAATCAATATTTCATTTGCTGGAGTACTACAAATATCTTGGATATTAATTTTTTCAAAAATTGAGTTCTGCATAATAATGAAAATAAGAATAAATATAATTAAGAATCAAACAAAAAATCTCATCTAGAAAATGACTGAAAATCATATTTCTATTTTTAATAAGAAAACATTCTCGCCGTAGTTAAATGGATATAACAGACCCCTCCTAAGGGTCAGTTAGTGGTTCAATTCCACTCGGCGAGGCCAGGTGGTATAACATATTTAGTTCTAAATAGAAAATACTTCTATTTAGCCGCGAGGATGGTGTTTTAAATGTAAAGTCTTAAGCCTTTCATTTGCTACATGTGTGTAAATCTGCGTGCTTGAAATATCAGAATGACCTAATAACAATTGTACTACCCTTAGATCAGCCCCATGATTTAGTAGGTGAGTAGCAAAGGCATGACGTAAAACATGGGGAGAAATAGGAATATTAATTTGCGCTAACAAAGCATATTTTTTAACTAATTGCCAAAATGCTTGCCTAGACATCGATGTCAATTGATTTGTAACGAATAAAACTTCACTGTTTTTATACTTTATAATACGACTACGTGAATCCTCCAAATATTTACATATCCAGAAAATACACTCTTCTCCTAAAGGGACCAATCTATCTTTACTGCCTTTACCAAGAACCACATGTACAACACCATCATCTAGGTTAATATCTCTTAACTTTAAACTAACTAACTCTGATACTCTTAGGCCTGTTGAGTATAGCATTTCTAACATAGCTCTATCCCTTAGACCTCGAGCATTGCTTACATCAGGAGATGTTATCAACTTTTCTACTTCTTCTTCTGATAGAGTGCTCGGAATATTCCTATATGATTTAGCCATTTTTATATTTAGACAAGGATTGCATAAAAGCAAGCCTTCTCTCATAGCCCATGAATAAAAACGCTTTAAAGCAGCTAACCGTCTATTAGATGTAGATGACTTTATCATTGAACCATCGTTATTAGCAAACCATTCTTCAATTCTTTCAACGTTGACATCATCAATAATATTCTTAGCAAAAATTTTTCCCATCCATGCAGCAAATGAATTCAAGTCATTTCTATATGAGATAATTGTATTATCAGATAAACCTTCCTCCAACCAGATTGAATTTAAAAACTTAGATATAAAACGAGCAGAAACATCTATCTCACTTATTTGATTGTTCATACTAATAAAATTTAGTAATAAATATTAATTAAAACCTGCAGCCGCTTTATATAATCTATCTCTGATAGCATCCCATTCAGCTAAAAAAGGTAAATCTTTAACAAATATTCTAGAATATTTTTTAGAATCGATTTTCCTCAACATAGCGTATAAATGTCTAGCATAAATTATTGGATCAGAAGACATATAATACAAATCTATATTTTCTTCGACATTAATCGGTTTATCTCCATAATATAGTACAGCTAATCTATCAACTTTTTGTGCAAAAACCGACAAGTTTTTAGAAAAAAAAAGTATCATCAATAACAGTTAGAGGGGTAATAGTAGCATAATGTGATTTTAGAGAACCAGAAACAACAATTGAATTGCTAGACAAATCTTTTGATTCTAATTCAATAATTTTCGCAATATTCATTTCTGTTATATGCCCTGGCCTCAATACTGATGCTTTTTTTCCTTCTCTTATACCTGATAAATCTATAATTGTAGATTCAATTCCTATATTTGAAACCCCACCATCTACAACAAAAATCTCTTTCAAATATTCTTTATTAAATTCATTGTATACATGACTCGAGCAAGTAGGAGATATCTTGCCAAACATATTAGCAGAAGGAGCAGCTAAAGCTCCTTTTTTATGGTTTTTGCTTTTTGCAAAAGCAATAAGAATTTCTTGCGCAACTGGATGCGATGGACACCTTATTCCAACTGTATTCTGCCCTCCAGTCACTATGTCTGGAACATTAGAAGATTTTTTTAAAACTAAAGTTAAAGGTCCTGGCCAAAAAATATCAGCCAATTTATATGCCTCATCAGGAATATCAGAAGCCCAATAAGCAAGATCATCTACTTTAGGTAAATGAAGGATCACAGGATGACTCAATGGACGACCCTTAATCGAGTAAACCTTTCTAACAGCTTCTATGTTTTCAGCATCAGCTCCAAGTCCATATACAGTCTCTGTTGGAAACACAATGACCTTACTGGCTAGAAGATATTGTAAAGCTTTATCTATAATGTCCAATTTTTATCCGTCCATTCTACCAACTTTTTGACTAAACACTTTCATAATCTATTCCTATTATCGAACATAGATCATAAGCTCTTTTATTCAACTCATATACATCATTACCCAACAATGTAATATGACCCATCTTGCGACCTATTCTTGCCTCATTTTTACCATATAAATGCAACTTAGCTCCTAAGATATCTAACGCCTGCACCCAATTTGGCTCTCTTTGCAATCCACTTGACTTATCAAACCACACGTCTCCCAATAAATTAATCATAATAGCAGAAGACATTAATGACGTATCTCCCAATGGCAACCCAACCATTGCTCTAACTTGCTGTTCAAATTGACTGGTAATACAAGCTTCTATAGAATAATGTCCACTATTATGAGGTCTAGGAGCTATTTCATTAACTATAATTCTATTGCCAACAATAAAAAACTCAATACACAGCACTCCAGTATATTTTAATGAATCAATAATTTTTTTTGCAATAAAGCTAACTCTAGAAATATCAATATTACTGTATATTTCATGATTAGAACTAGTAATTATAGAACTAGAGAGAATACCTGAGCTATGAAAATTAATAGATGGAGGGAACTCCTGAGTTTTGCCATTAAAACCTCTAGCAACAACAATAGATAACTCTTGGTCTAAAGGTAACATCTTCTCAAAAACTGATGGAACTTTACCTAAATCATCAAAAGCTTTTATTAACTGCCCCTTATCTTTAACTCTAATTTGACCTTTTCCGTCATATCCCAATTGAGCAACTTTCAAAATGCCTGGAAATAAATTCTCACTTATATTAATGCAATCTTCATAATCATATAAAACTGCATATGGAGCTAAATCAATACCTAAGGAACTTATAAACTCCTTCTCTAGTATACGATTTTGAGCAATAGCAATTGATTCGTATGATGGGCAAACTCTAACTTTTTTTTTCGCTAAAAAACTCAAACTATGAACTGGTATATTTTCGAACTCTACAGTCACAGATTTACATATAGATGAAAAATGATTAAGGACATCTTCATCATCATAAGATGACTGTAAATGTAAATCAGCCACAGCAGATGCAGGATTATCATTGCTAGGATCAATGACCACTACTTTGTAACCCAGCTGTTGTGCTGAATTACAAAACATTTTCCCCAATTGACCACCACCCAACAAACCAAGCCATGAACCAGGCTTAATAAAACTAATAGAATCAAATAAAGACATATCACATTATTCCTAAAAATAATTTACAAATATTTGAACAATTTAGAAAGGGAGTTTCATACTACATGCCAATTCATTTTGATGTTGCCGATATTCTTTCAGTTGATTCCTTAATGCTCCATCATGAACAGATAAGTTTGCTATCAAATGTAATGAAGCATTTATAGCTCCTGCCTCTCCAATAGCAAATGTAGCTACTGGAATACCTTTGGGCATCTGAACAATCGATAGCAACGAATCTTCTCCTAATAGATACTTAGATGGTATAGGGACACCAAAAACAGGCAACTCTGTTAAAGAAGCAATCATTCCAGGCAAATGAGCTGCCCCACCAGCACCAGCAATTATTCCTTGCAACCCTCTACTAGACGCAGAGACCGCATAATCTACCATTTCCTTAGGCATTCTATGAGCAGAAACTACTTTAGCCTCATAAAACAAATTAAACTCATCCAAGATTCTCGCTGATTGTTTCATAATATCCCAATCACTTGATGAACCCATAACCAATCCAACAATAGGAACATTTGATTTTTGCATAAAGTATCTCGATAAAATAAAACCAAAATTTATTTAACTTGTAAATCTATCAAGAGCTTCATAATATTTATCTGAAGTCTTCTGAATAACATCCTTTGGAAGCTTAGGAGCAGGGGCAGTTTTATTCCAGTTTTGTAACTCCAGCCAATCTCTTACAAATTGCTTGTCAAATGAAACTGGACTTGATCCTTCCTCATAACTATCAAGAGGCCAAAAACGAGAAGAATCTGGAGTTAATACTTCATCCATCAAATACAAAACACCATTTTGATCCAAGCCAAATTCAAACTTAGTATCAGCAATGATGATGCCTCTAGCTATTGCAAATCCATAAGCTTCTTGGTACAACTGAATGCTGATATCTTTAATTTTATTAGCTAAGTCGTTGCCAACCAAACTTTTAACATAGCTAAAGCTAACATTCTCATCGTGTGAGCCTTGCTCAGCTTTTGCAGCAGGAGTAAAAATAACTTCCTCAAGTTTACTTGCCTTATTTAAAGCACCTGGTAGTTTAATTCCGCATACAGACCCTGTTTTTTGATATTCTTGCCAACCAGAACCAATCAGATAACCTCTAACAACAGCCTCAATCATTATTGGCTTCAATCTTTTTACTACTACTGCCCTATCTTTAACGAATTCTATCTCATCAACTGAAACTACAGTTTCAGGAGCAATTCCAGTAGAGTGATTAGGTACTATATGCTGTAGTTTATTAAGCCAAAATTCCGTCATTTTATTTAATACTAAACCCTTACCAGGAATAGGATCATCCAAAATAACATCAAAAGCAGAAATTCTATCAGTTACAACAATTAATAATTTATCATCATCAACAGCATAAATATCACGTACCTTACCTCTAGAAATTAATGGTAATGATTTTATACCAGATTGCAATAATGCATTCATAATGAACCTCTCTAATAAAAAAACTCACTAAACTTATTAATTGAAATCTCTATTTATATAACGCCTAGCCATTTTATCCAAACTTATAGGAGTTATTTTATCAGCATAACCTGCTGATCCAAATTGTAAATATCTTTTGGTACATATTTCTTTAGCGGCAAAACGAGCAGGTTTCAAATATTCACGAGGATCAAACTTACTTGGATTCTCTATAAAAAATCTCCGTATGGCTGCAGTCATAGCTAACCTAATATCAGTATCTATATTAACTTTTCGAACACCATATTTTATGGCCTCCTGTATTTCCTCTACAGGCACACCATATGTCTCCTTTATATCACCACCAAACTGTCTTATTTCTGCCAAGAGATCTTGTGGAACACTAGAACTACCATGCATAACTAAATGTGTATTAGGTAATCTTGAGTGTATTTCCTTTATTCTTTTAATAGATAAAATATCTCCAGTAGGTTTTCTTGTAAATTTATAAGCACCATGACTAGTACCTATTGCAATAGCCAAAGCATCAATTTGAGTTCTAGCTACAAAATCAACAGCTTGATTAGGGTCTGTCAATAATTGTTCAACAGTTAATTTGCCATCTGCTCCATGACCATCCTCTTTATCACCTTCTAATGTTTCTAATGATCCTAAACATCCTAACTCTCCCTCGACAGTAACACCTTTTTTATGTGATATCTCTACAACTTTTTTTGTAACCTTAACATTGTAGTCATAATCAGCAACTGTTTTACCATCTTCCCTAAGAGAACCATCCATCATAACACTAGAAAAACCCATGCTTATAGCGCTCTCACATATACTAGGAGACTGACCATGATCTTGATGCATCACCACAGGTATGTGAGGGTAAGACTCAACTGCTGCCTTTATAAGATTTTTCAGAAAACATTCTCCTGCATACTTTCTTGCCCCAGCAGAAGCTTGCATTATTACTGGACTATTAGTTTCATGAGCAGCTTCCATAATAGCCTGTACTTGTTCTAAATTGTTAACGTTGAAGGCTGGAATGCCATAACAATTTTCCGCTGCATGATCAAGCAATTGACGCATAGATACCAAAGACATAAAGAGCTAACTCCCAATAAGATCAAATCAAACATATATGAAATATGTATTTTAAAATATTATTTTTAATATTAATATTACCACTTTTATAGAGTAAAATTATTTTAGTTGAAAAACTTTATTTAATTCTTTAAAAAAAACATAATTTGTTTCATACTAATCAAGCTTAGTATGGTTTTGTACTCTAAATTCCTAGATTAGTAAGATTTATATATTCATTACCATAACTTTATATTATGTATTATGTATTATAATGAATAGTCTGTTATCTTTATTTATAAATAAAATTTAAAATGCCAATTTTAAAATATTGCCAACTATGCTAAATATATTCTCTGGTTTAAGTGTTTGGGTTTGTTTTGGCCTTATTATGGCTCTAGCATTCGTGCTCATTTATGAATTTATAAATGGATTTCATGACACAGCAAATGCTGTTGCTACAGTAATATATACAAAGGCCATGCCTCCTAGACTAGCAGTTCTACTTGCAGGAATATTCAACTTTTTAGGAGTCCTGACTGGTGGTGTAGGAATAGTCTACACCATAGTACACTTACTCCCTGTAGAATTATTATTAAACGTAAACAGTACACGCGGTCTAATAATGATTTTTTCTATGGTATCTGCAGCGATAATCTGGAATCTTGGAACATGGTTTTTTGGCATACCAGCCTCTAGTTCTCATACTCTTATTGGATCAATACTAGGTGTTGGATTAGCAAATGCATGGGAAAATAGCATACCAATACAGGATGGGGTCAATTGGGCCAAAGCTATAGATGTAGGGTTATCCATGATAGTATCCCCAATCATAGGATTTATATTAGCAGGATGGATATTTTTTCTGTTAAAAAGCTGGAGACCAAATTCAAATATGCATTATACTCCTAAGCAAAGACGGCTTTTAGAAGCTAAGAAACACCCTCCATTCTGGAATCGTTTGATACTTGTTATATCTGCTATGGGAGTTAGCTTTGCACATGGGTCAAACGATGGGCAGAAAGGAATAGGATTAGTAATGTTGGTATTAATAGGCATAGTTCCAGCAAATTATGCTTTAAACTTAAATAGCACATCATATCAAATAGATAGAACAAGAAACGCAACTCTTCACCTAAATGACTTTTACAATAGAAATTATAGTTATATCAATAAATATCTAGACATAAATAAACAGGTTATCAATACTGATATAACTACACAATTAAGTTGTAATCCAGAAATGACAAAAATAACCATAAATGAAATTGATATAACTCTAAAAAATCTATCTAAATATGAACTTTTATCTGTTAAACAAAGAATAGACACTAGAAAAAACTTACTTTGTCTTGATGACATAGCTAAAAATATTATGAGAGAACAAAAACTGCCAACATCTGAAGCAGAAGATTTAGAAAGACTGAGATCTGACATAACATCAACAATCGAATATGCACCATTATGGGTTGTCATTGCTGTAGCAACAGCTCTTGGATGTGGGACAATGATAGGATGGAAAAGAGTTGTAATGACAGTTGGAGAAAGGATAGGCACTCAAGGAATGACTTATGCTCAAGGAGCTTCTGCTCAAGTTACAGCGGTTTTGGCAATAGGAGCAGCCAATTTATTAAATCTACCAGTTTCAACCACACACGTACTATCATCAGGAATAGCTGGGACAATAGTTGCTAATAAAGTTACTCTGCAAAAAAACACTGTCAAACAAATACTGCTGGCATGGATTCTCACTTTGCCAGCAGCAATTTCTTTATCTGCTATTTTATTTTTACTTGGTATATTTGCAACAAAACTCTAGTCATTGGCTCGTTCTTCTAATATAGATACAGCAGGTAACTTCTTGCCCTCTAAAAATTCTAAGAAAGCTCCACCACCCGTTGAAATATAATCAATTTCATTAAGAACACCAAATTTATCTATAGCTGCCAAAGTATCTCCTCCTCCAGCGACTGAGAAGGCATTAGTTTTTGCTATTTTTTTAGATATAAATTCTGTACCACTAGCAAAACTCTTAAATTCAAAAACACCAACTGGTCCATTCCAAACTATAGTGCCAGCTCTTTCCAAAATAGAACCAAACATCTCAGATGTTTCCGGTCCTATATCTAAAATCATATCATCTTCGGATACATCTTCTGACTTTTTTAAAACGCCTAAAGATTCGGAACTAAAAGATTTGGCACATACTACATCCACTGGTATTGGAACATCAGCACCTCTATTCCTCATACTATTAATTATAATATTAGCATTTTCTAACTCACCAGGCTCCACTAAAGATTTTCCAATAGGCAATCCTGTCGCCATCATAAAAGTATTAGCTATTCCACCACCAACAATCAAATAATCCACTTTTTGAGATAAGAATCTTAAAACAGATAATTTTGTAGATACTTTTGATCCTCCTACAATAGCAACTAATGGCTTTTTAGGTTGTTCAAATACTTTTCCAAGAGCATGTAATTCTTGTTCTAATAAAGGACCAGCACAAGCCACAGGAGCAAATTTAGCAATACCATAAGTACTAGCTTCAATCCTGTGAGCTGTTCCAAAAGCATCATTTACATAAACATCACATAAGGCTGCCATTTTACGTGATAGATCCTCATCATTATTTTTTTCACCAACATTTACACGGCAGTTTTCTAGCAAAACAACCTGACCAGGGGCAACCTTAACACCATCAACCCAATCTTTAATTAGCTCGATTTGCATACCTAAAATTTCTGATAACCGTTGAGCAACCCTTACCAAAGAATCTTGTTTAGTAAATATACCCTCCTTAGGACGACCTAAGTGAGACGTAACCATTACAGCAGCACCAGCATCCAAAGCCATTCTAATTCCTGGCACTGAAGCTCTTATCCTAGTATCTTCTGTGATATGACCTTCATTATCAAAAGGCACATTCAAATCGGCCCTAATAAAAACCTTTTTATTTAGCAAAAAACCTGATTTTGATAACTCTCTTAGAGTTTTTACTTTGGTCATCTAAAAATCTCCTTGATAACCTAAACATAATAAATGGGCATACCAAGAGTTGTTATAATAGACTCTACACTCTAAATATGCCCATAAAATAAAAATAGAACTACTTGGCAAACATTAACGCAATCGTAGTATCTAGCATTCTATTGGAGAACCCCCATTCATTGTCATACCATGAAAATACTTTAACAAGTCTTCCAGATACCTTTGTCAAGGTAGAATCAAAAATGCTTGATGCAGGATTGTGATTGTAATCACTAGAAACTAACAAATCTTGATTAAATTCTAAAACACCCTTTAGATAACCTTCAGAGGCCAATCTAATTGTTTCATTTACCTCATCAACAGAAGTACTCCTTTTTGCAACAAAAGATAAATCTACCAATGAAACATTAATAGTTGGGACTCTTATTGAATATCCATCTAACTTGCCTTTTAAATCAGGAAGTACCAAACCAACTGCAGCAGCTGCTCCAGTTTTTGTTGGAATCATATTCATGGTTGCAGATCTTGCCCTACGCAAATCATTATGCGAAACATCTGTTAAAACTTGATCATTGGTATATGAGTGCACTGTGGTCATAAGACCTGTTTCTATACCAATAGAATCATGAAGAGGTTTAACTAAAGGCACCAAACAATTTGTAGTACAAGAAGCATTAGAAATAATTGTATGATTAGATTTCAGTAAATTATCATTAACTCCAAAAACAATAGTTGCATCTACATCACTACCACCTGGAGCAGATATCACAACTTTCTTAGCTCCATTATTAATATGCACCATAGCCTTCGATTTAGATGTAAAAATACCAGTGCACTCCATAACAACATCAATACCTAAATCTCTCCAAGGCAATTCTTCTGGATTCCTATTAGAAAACATTCTAATTCTGTCACCATTAACTATCATACAATCTTTTTCTACAGAAACTGTACCTGTAAATCTTCCATGGGCAGTATCAAATCTTGTTAAATGAGCACTAGACTCCACATTGCCCATATCATTTATAGCAACAATTTCTATATCATGTTTTTTTCCACCTTCATAATGAGCTCTTAAAATATTCCGACCTATTCGCCCATAACCATTAATAGCCACTCTGATAGACATAACTAAACCCCTTTCAATGACAAAATCTTTTTCACTGACGAAACAACATTATCTGATGTCAATCCAAAAAATTTAAATAACTCTCCGGCTGGAGCTGATTCTCCATAACGATCTATACCTAAAACCAAACCATCTAAGCCAACATACTTATACCATCCGGAAGTTACACCAGCTTCTATTGCAATCTTTGGAAGATTGCCTGGCAAAACTTTTTCTTTCCAACTATTATCTTGTTTATCAAAAACATCGGTGCTAGGCATAGAAACTATCCTAACCCCAATACCTAATTCATTTAATTTATTTTGGGCATCCAAAGCTATAGCAATTTCTGAACCTGTAGCAATAATTATTGCTTGTGCATTGTCAACATCTTTTAGGATATAACCGCCCTTTTCTATAGAGTTAATTGTAGAAGAATCACGTTCGACAAAAGGAAGGTTTTGCCTGGAAAGCAATAATGCCGTAGGACCACCATCTCTAACATCCATACCAACACTGACTGGCCTCTTAATTGCATATTCCCAAGCAACTACAGTTTCTACAGTATCACAAGGCCTCCATACTGATAAATTTGGAATCAGACGTAAACTAGCCACATGTTCAATAGACTGATGAGTGGGACCATCTTCTCCTAATCCTATAGAATCATGCGTGAATACATGTATAACCCTTTGTTTCATTAAGGCAGCCATACGAATTGCATTACGAGAATAATCTGAGAAAGTTAAAAATGTTCCGCCAAAAGGCAAGTAGCCTCCATGCAATGCAATACCATTCATAATTGCAGCCATACCGAATTCACGAACACCGTAATTAATATGTCTTCCAAATGATATCCCTTTATCATTAGCAGCTCTAACAGGAGCAACTCCTTTCCAATCTGTATAGTTAGAACCTGTCAAATCAGCAGAACCTCCTAAAAATTCAGGCAATGTATTAGCTATCTCTGCAATTGCAAGTTGAGAAGCTTTTCTTGTAGCTAAGGTTTCTGCTTTTTTAACTGTTGTTTTTATAAAGTTTTGAACAAACTCATCAAAATTACATGGTAACTCACCGTTCATTCTACGTTTAAGTTCATGAGCAAAACTTGGATATTCAATTGCATAAGAATCAAATTTAGATTTCCATATTGCTTGCGCCTTCTCCCCAGATTCCCTAGCATCCCAAGCATCATACATTTCTTGAGGAATCACGAATGGATCATGAGGCCATCCAAGAAATTCTCTAGATGCTAATATCTCATCCTTACCTAAAGGAGATCCATGCACATTATGAGTACCTGCCATATTTGGCGAACCTTTGCCAATGGTAGTTTTGCAAATAATTATTGTTGGTTTTTTAGATTGAGAGCGAGCTAACTTTATAGCTGCATTTATAGCAGAAGCATCATGACCATTTATATCTGTAATAACGTTCCAACCATATCCTCTGAATCGTCCTGCAGTATCGTCATTAAACCAATGTTTTACATTTCCATCTATAGAAATACCATTATCATCGTATAAAACTATTAGTTTAGATAATTTTAACGTGCCAGCAAGAGAACAAACTTCATGAGAAATGCCTTCCATAAGGCAACCATCTCCCACCATTGCATATGTATTGTGATTTATGATATCAAAACCTGGCTTATTAAACTCTTCTGCTAATAAAGATTCTGCTAATGCCATACCAACAGCATTAGCTAACCCCTGACCAAGAGGTCCTGTTGTTGTTTCTATACCTGGAGTAATTCCAACTTCAGGATGCCCAGGGGTTTTAGAATGCAACTGACGAAAATTCCTAATATCGTTCATTGAAACATCATAGCCAGTTAAATGCAAAACAGCGTAAAGCAACATAGAACTGTGACCATTTGACAAAACAAAACGATCTCTATTAATCCATCCTGGATCATTTGGATTATGTTTTAAATTATCTTTCCATATTGCCTGTGCCATCTCTGCCATACCCATAGGAGCACCAGGATGCCCAGAGTTAGCTTGCTGCACTGCATCCATTGCTAGAACACGAATGGCATCAGCCAAAACAATTTTAGATTTATATATGTCTTTGTTCATATAAAGGCTCTTTGATTTCATTGATTAAAAATTATTTGATAAATTGTAATTCTAACACTTAGAAAAAAGATAAAGATAAAATTCTTATAATAAATATCTATTACTATTACAAAATCTATCAAAATATTTTAAAAAACTAGCAAGTTTGTATTAAAATATCTTATTCTTAATGAGAAATTAATAAATATGCGTCGACCTCGTTTCTTCTTAGAAAGTAATTTATCTCCAGATATAAATGTGTTATTACCAAAGGAAATAACACATTACGCTAAACAAGTCTTAAGACTACAAAACAATGATGATATTATATTGTTTAATGGAAAAAATGGAGAATATAATGCAACAATAACATTTGTTAAAGAATCTGCTTATGCAAAAATATTATCATTCAACTCTAAAGAAATAGAACTTCAAGGGTCGATTACACTTGTACAGTCTTTAACGACTAACAATAAAATGGATCTTATAATAGAAAAAGCCGTTGAGTTAGGAGTGCAGAAAATAATTCCATTAAAAACAAACAGAAGTATAGTTCAATTAACCAATGAAAAATTACAAAACAAGATAAGACATTGGGAAAAAATAATCAGATCAGCTAGTGCACAATGTGGTCGCAACCAACTTATGGCTATAGAAAACCCAATATCATTTGATCGATACTTAGCATCAATATCAAACCAAACACATTTATTTTGTCATCCAATACATAGTCAAAATCTAACAGAAGTTTTAAAAACACAAATTAATACAAAAAAATTATCTATAATGATAGGACCTGAAGGAGGATGGACTGAGGAAGAATGTGCTCAAGCAAGAAAAATACATGATATCAAATTCGTTAATTTTGGTAATAGAATATTACGCACAGAAACTGCAGGTATTACAATAGTAGCAGCTGTTATTAGCTTGATGAATTGGTATGAGTAGAGAAAATACTGCATATTTTTGAATATGTTGTTTCAAATAACAGCTAGAATATAATAATGTCAATTTTATTAGTTTAATATACCTTAAGATGCAACCATTATCATTAGAGAAAAAATTCTTCGAATATATATTACCTGAAGACCTTATTGCACAAAGCCCTTCTAAAGAAAGGTCTTCTAGCAGATTATTATACGTTGATCATAACAAAAAGATGCATGATTTATACTTCTATAATATAGTTAATTTAATGAAGAAAGGAGATCTTCTTATCTTTAATAACACCAAAGTTATTAAGGCAAGATTATCTGGCCATAAAGAAAGTGGCGGCAAAATAGAAATAATGATTGAACGCATACTAAATAATAATAGAGCTTTAGCGCAAATAAAATCTAATAAGCCAATAAGGGATAATACAAAAATATTCATTTCTGATAGAACATATGCCATCATTGAAAAACGTCACAATGATTTTTTTGAGTTAAAATTCTCAGACTGTATAAATAAAATATTAGATCAATATGGCAGAATACCTCTACCACCTTATATTAAAAAAAACATTGATGAAATTGATGAATTAAGATATCAGACAGTCTATGCAAAACTTTCAGGAGCTGTAGCAGCTCCAACAGCAGGACTCCATTTCGATAATAACATTATAAGTGATTTGGAAAAATTTGGCATAGAAACATCATTCATAACATTACACGTTGGTGCTGGAACGTTTCAGCCTATAAGAACAAGTAGCATTGAAAAACATATTATGCATTCAGAACAATACCATGTACCACAAAATACAATAGAAAAAATAAAAACGGCAAGATCTAGTGGAAATAAAATAATTGCAGTAGGCACTACTACCGCAAGGGCTTTAGAGTCAGCATCATTAATTAATAATAATTATGATTGCATTAATAGAACTATTTTAGAAGAAACAAATGGCGAGACACAATTATACATAAGACCAGGGTATAAATTTCGCATAATTGATAATTTGATTACAAATTTTCATTTACCAAAATCAACCCTGCTTTTATTAGTAGCAGCACTAACTGGACAAGACACTATTCATGAAGCTTATCAACATGCGATTAAAGAAAAGTATCGTTTTTTTAGTTACGGTGATGCCATGTTTATAGAGCCATCAATATAATGAACATAACAGAATTTAAAATTATTAAAAATGATAACATGGCAAGAACAGGTTATCTAAGATTGAAACATGGAATAGTACAAACTCCAATTTTTATGCCAGTTGGAACATATGCTAGCGTTAAATCAATACTACCATATGAACTTAAAAATATAGGAGCTCAAATAATCCTCTCTAATACTTTCCATCTTTGGCTAAGACCCGGTATTGATATAATAAATATCCATGATGGACTCCATAATTTTATGCAGTGGGATAAACCTATATTAACAGATTCAGGGGGGTTTCAAGTATTCAGTTTGAGCAAAAACCGAAAAATTACGGAAAGTGGAGTATCTTTCTCCTCCCCTATAAATGGTGAAAAATTATTCTTAACACCTGAAAAATCAGTGCAAATACAATACTGTTTACAATCTGATATATCCATGGTATTTGATGAATGCACTCCTTATAAAATTGGCGAAAGAGTTATAAGCAAAAAAGAAACACTAGACTCAATGTTATTATCAGCTAGATGGGCAGAAAGGTCTTCTATTGAATTTAAGAATCAAGAAAATCAAAACATGCTTTTTGGTATAGTCCAAGGAGGAATGCACGAAGATTTGAGGCAGGAGTCAATCGACAGACTCTCACAAATAGGATTTCATGGATATGCTATAGGAGGACTGTCTGTTGGAGAACCAAAAGATGATATGAAAAGAATACTAGAGCACACTGCTATTAAACTACCAATAAAAACACCAAAATATCTAATGGGTGTAGGAACACCTGAAGATATTGTGCATGGAGTTGCTAATGGCATAGATATGTTTGATTGTGTAATGCCTACAAGAAACGCTCGTAATGGTTGGTTGTTTACAAGATACGGAGATATTAAAATAAGAAATAGCAAGTATAAAAAAGACTCATCTCCGTTAGATGAATCTTGTCAATGTTATACTTGTCAAAATTTCTCACGTTCTTATTTACATCATTTACAACTTACAAAAGAAATAAATGGAGCAAGATTAAATACCATACATAATTTGTACTTCTATTTAAAAATGATGCAAGAAATTAGAGAAGAAATAAATAATGGAACTTTTGATAAATGGCGAATAAATTTTATAAATAATAGACTTAGTAAATTACTATAAAATGAATAACTTCCTGTTATATAAACAACCTAGAAAATACTAATCCTTAAAGGAATTTAAAATGAATTTTATAAACTCTTCAAATTTTATTATTGCAAATGCTACCTCTGCAGAAAGCAATACGATAATGGGTATGTTTCCTATAATAATAATGTTTGTAGTTTTATATTTTTTAATGATTAGACCACAAATAAAACGCCAAAAAGAACATAAGAATTTAATTTTATCATTATCTAAAGGTGATGAAATTACTACTTCTGGAGGAATAATGGGCATAATTAGCAAAATACAAGATAATTATATATTTCTTGAAGTCTCGCGTTCAAATAGTCAACCAGTGGAAATAATTGTTCAAAAAAATGCTGTTATTGGTACAATGCCTAGAGGAACAATAAAATCATTATAATCACAACAAATGTAATTTGACACTTTTTCATTATTAACTTTATATAAATAAATATGAACTGCTACCCAAGATGGAAAAACATTCTTATAATACTAACAGTTTTTATAGGAATTCTGTATTTCATACCAAATCTATATGGTGTGTCTCCATCTATCCAAATTAGAAGTGTAAAAAAAAATATACAAGTTGATGATTTGCTAGCAGCAAAAATTGAAGCAGCAATAAAACAAGTGAATATTCCATATAAAAAATGTTCACTTGTAAAAAAAGGCGACTCGTCTATTATAGATATTCTTTTGTTATATCCTGATGATCAAATAATATCCACCAGCATAATAGAAAATTTACTAAATAATACATACGCATCTAACCCCTATATTGTTACGCCTAATATAGTCTCCAATATTCCGAAATGGATGCTAAAACTAGGACCTTTCACACCTAAACCAATCGTACTTGGTTTAGATTTAAGAGGTGGTATTCATATTTTAATTAAGGTTGATATAGATAAAGCTATATCTTCTAACTATGATAATTTATTAATGGATATCAAAGCAATAACAAAAAAACATAAGTTAGACGTTAGAAAAATATACAATGACAGCAAAAGTATTCGTATATCTCTAGCAAACAATCATGATATTAATGAACTCAACAAAAAAATAAAATCTTCTGTCGATGGAATTATTACTAATATAATAGGAAATCAACTTGAATGTAAATTTGAACCTTCTAAAATATCAGAAATAAAAAAACGAGCGATTCAACAAAACCTACTAACATTAAATAATCGTATAAATGCTTTAGGGGTATCTGAACCTGTAATTCAACAACAAGGATCTGATGAAATAATAGTTCAATTGCCAGGCCTACAAGATATTATGAAAGCCAAAGAAATTCTTGGAAGAACTGCCACAATAGAATTCAGGTTAGTTGATGACTCAAAATCAACACAATTATCACTATCTCAAGGAATAATTCCAATTGGCAAAGAACTTTTTTGCGATAAACATAATAATAGAATAGCAGTACATGCCCATCCTATTATTAACAGTGCGAACATATATAATGCACAACCTGGAAGAGATCCACAAACTGGTCAGCCATCTGTCAATTTGACTTTAGATAATAAAGGAGCGAGGATCTTCAAAGATGTGACAAGAGATAATATAAATAAAAGGTTAGCGATATTAATATATGAAGAAGGAAAAGGGGAAATTATAACAGCACCAATAATAAGAAGTGAAATTCCTAATGGAAATATACAAATAACTGGATCTATGAATTATCAAGAAGCAGCTGATATATCTTTGATACTTCGTTCAGGACTGCTATCTGCTCCTATGAACATAATAGAAGAGAAAATCATAGGGCCAAGCTTAGGATCCAGCAATATAGATAAAGGAATGAAATCTATATTTTATGGCTTTTCTGCTATAGTAATTTTCATGACATTATACTATCAAATCTTTGGCATATTTGCTTCCATTGGATTAGCATTAAACATAGTACTATTAATTTCCGCATTATCAATATTACAAGCAACAATTACATTACCAGGTATAGCGGCCATTGCGCTAACAATAGGGATTTCAATAGATGCTAATGTTTTAATAAACGAACGCATAAGAGAAGAGTTACGAAATGAGTCAAATTCACCAAAAAAATCAATAGAAGATGGGTTTGAAAAGGCATGGAATACTATCTTAGATTCAAACTTAACCACTTTTATTGTTGGTTTATCTTTATTAATATTAGGGTCAGGATCTATAAGAGGATTTGCTGTAGTACATTGCATTGGCATCTTATCATCAATTTTTTCTTCTGTAATATTTGTAAAATTTTTAATTAATCTATTCTATGGAAGTAAAAAAAACATAAAAAAAATATATATTGGCCAAATTTGGAAACCAAGAAGTTTAGATTAGCAATTAATAAGATTTTTAGGTAATATACAATGGAACTGTTCCGCATTAGTAAAACTATACATTTTATGCGATATGCTGTTTTACTAAATATCATAAGTTTAGTAACGTTTACTGTGTCTTTATTTTTTATATATCATAAAGGCTTTAATCTATCCACTGAATTCACTGGTGGATCAATTATAGAAGCGTCCTACTCTGGAGAAAAAATACTACAACTTGATGAAATCAAGTCATCTCTAACAAATATTCCACATATAGAACATATACAAGTTCAATATCTTGGGTCTTCGAAAGAAATAATAATAAGATTACCAAATTTAGAAAATTTTTCTCTAGAAACTACAACATCTACTATACTAAGTGAACTACAAAAATATGATAATTCATTTAATATAAATAAAACAGAATTTATAGGACCACAAGTAGGAGAAAAGTTATTACAAGATATGTTGCTATCTGTAATTATGTTAGTCATAGGCATCATATTTTATTTAAGCATTAGATTTGAATTGATAATAGCTGCTGCTGTTGTCATGGCAAATCTGCATGATGTAGTAATTATTCTAGGATTTTTTGCTTTTTTTCAATGGGAGTTTTCCCTTTCTGTATTAGCAGGAACGCTTGCTGCACTAGGATATTCTGTTAATGAATCAGTAATTGTAATGGATAGAGTAAGAGAAAATTATTTAAAGTACATAGGCCCTAAAAACATAAAAAACACAAAAGCCTTAATTAATAAATCAATAACTCAAACTATTTCTAGAACAATAATCACACATGGTTCAACCCAATTCATGATTTTATCAATATTACTATTTGGAGGTGCATCTTTGCATTATTTTGCTGTTGCTCTCACTATAGGAATATGGTTTGGTATTTATTCGTCTATATTTGTTTCTTCTTCACTAGCTTTGCTAATGAAATTTGGAAAAAAAGCATTTCATGCAGAAACACATGATTAGTCTGCATATAACAAAATACAATTATTAAATTCTTCATCAAAACCAATGCATAAAAAAGACTCAGAAAACAAAAACATAAATAAATATAATGTGTATATTAAAACTTTTGGCTGTCAAATGAATGAATATGACTCAGAAAAAATTATTGATATACTAGGAACAAAAAAACAAATTGAAATAGTAAAACAAGCTGAAAAAGCTGATATCATCATATTAAACACTTGCTCGATAAGAGAAAAAGCCCAAGAAAAAGTGTTTTCAGATTTAGGAAGAATAAAAGAGATCAAAGAAGAAAATCCAAATCTTATTATAGGAGTTGGAGGGTGCGTAGCTAGTCAAGAAGGTCATGAAATAATAAAAAGAGCTCCTTATGTAGATATAGTGTTTGGACCACAAACCATACATAAAGTATCTTCTTTGATAGATTCAAGAATTCTAAATAATAAACCACAAATAGATATAAGCTTTCCAGAAATAGAAAAGTTTGATTCTATACCACTGCCAAAAATAACTAAACCAACAGCTTTCGTCTCTATAATGGAAGGATGTAGCAAATACTGTAGTTTTTGTGTTGTCCCCTACACTAGAGGCACTGAAGTATCAAGGCCATTTGAAGACGTGTTATTAGAGATTGCAGATCTTGCAAATAATGGAATCAAAGAAATTACTCTATTGGGACAAAACGTTAATGCTTATAGAGGGGTGATAGGACAAAGCAAAGAAATAGCAGACCTTGCAATGCTTTTAGAATATATACATGAAATACCAGGTATAGAAAGGATTAGATACACAACATCTCACCCTAGAGAAATGACTAAAAGAATATATGATGCTTATGTTAATTTACCAAAATTAGTATCATTCTTACACTTACCAGTGCAATCTGGTAGTGACAAAATTTTATCTGCGATGAAGAGAGGATATTCCTCTATTGAATACAAATCAATTATTAGGAATTTGAGAACAGCAAGACCTGGATTAAAAGTATCCTCAGATTTTATAGTTGGCTTTCCAGGGGAGACTGAAGATGATTTTAAAAAAACTCTGGCATTAATAGAAGATGTTGGATTTGATACATCATTTTCTTTTATATACTCTCCAAGACCAGGCACTCCAGCAGCTAATATACCTGACATCAATAGTCATGAAATAAAATTACAAAGATTACAAAGACTACAAAGTTTAATCAATGATCAAGCAAAAAATATCTCCCAATCTATGCTTCATTCTACACAAAGAATTCTAATAGAAGGAGTCTCAAAAAACAATGCGAACGAACTAATGGGACGAACTGAAAATAATAGAGTTGTTAATTTTGCATGCAATAATAGCAATATAGGTGATTTGGTAGATATAAAAATAACTCAAATAAACAGCAATACACTAAGAGGTGAAATTAACTACGCTCAATAAGTTAATTATAATAATGCAAAACAATATAAGCAAAAAACAAATAAATTGTGATCAAATCATCTTTGATGAAACAAATGCTAATTTTGTTATATCAAGACTGTGTGGTCCTTTGGATATAAATATTAAAATATTATCTGATAACACAAATACTTACATAACAAGAATTGGCAATATCTTCAAAATACAGGGACAAGATTTCTTATTGGCAAAAAAAGCTTTATATTCATTCTATGAACAAGCAAAAAAACAGGAGCTAATGGAAAAAGATATATTCTTAGGTATAAAAGAAATTAGAGAAAATGAATCTATAAATAACGAACCAGAAATAAATGAACAAAATTGTTATAATGATTTTTTTAACTTTAGCAAATTTAAACCTAAAAGTAATCAACAACATAAATGTTTAGAAAACATTTATAAAAACGTCATTAATTTTAGTATTGGGCCTGCAGGTACTGGGAAAACAATGTTAGCAATAGTTTGCGCAATTAGATATCTAGAACTAGGCATAATAAAAAAAATATTACTGACACGTCCAGCAGTAGAAGCAGGAGAAAGACTAGGGTTTCTACCAGGAGATTTGACCCAGAAAATAGATCCATATCTAAGACCATTATATGATATCTTATATGAGTTTATTGGAGCAGAAAAAGTTCAAAAACTAATAGAGAAACAAATTATAGAAATAGCTCCTTTAGCATACATGAGAGGAAGAACATTAAACAATTCTTTCATAATACTAGATGAGTCTCAAAATACTACTCCAGAACAAATGAAGATGTTTCTTACAAGAATAGGTTTCCATAGTAAAGCAGTTATTACTGGTGACCCATCGCAAATAGATTTACAAAAAGGACAGAAAAGTGGTTTAAGTCATGCCATATCAATTTTAAATGATATAGATGGAATTTCTATAACAAGATTTACACAAAAAGACATAATGCGACACCCTCTAGTATCAAAAATAGTAGAAGCTTATGAGAAAAGCTAATCTTAATCCAACAGCTAAACTGTCTCTATCTATACAATATGCTACTCAAAATTGTGAAATTCCTAGATGGAAAATAAGAAAATGGGTTCGCAAATCGATTGAATCTACTACTAATTTCATATCAAAAGAAATAAAATCAATTATAATAACAGTGAGACTAGTAGAAGAAGAAGAAGGTAGATTATTGAATAAATCCTTTCGAAATAAAGATTATGCAACAAATGTTTTAACATTTGAGTATGGAATAACTGAAAATTTATTAACTGCTGATTTAGTTCTTTGTCTACCTATTATATACAAAGAAGCTGAGGAGCAAAATAAAAACAGATTTGAACATGCAGCTCATATAGTAATACATGGTGTATTACATGCATTAGGATTCGATCATAAAGAACATTTAGAAGCACTAGAAATGGAAAGTATTGAAATTTCAATACTTGAAAATCTAAAAATAAAGAATCCTTATGAACAATAAGCTCGTAGAACATACACAACATATCAATGTTATGTATATGCAATGTATTATAACTATAAAATTTTGATTTCAAAAAATTTTCTACGATTTTCATCCTATGAGATAAAATTTGGTAACATAAACGTGAATGACTATATCAAACCAAAATATAAAATTAATAAATTTTCTATAAAGTCTATGATAGAACTACTTATGTCTAAATTTAGACATACACCTAATAACTTAGATCATCTAAAAAAAATATTAACTGCAGCAAATACAAAAGGAATTATAGATTATGACGTACTATCAATAATAGATGGAAGCTTAGTATTATCCAATAAAACAAGTGGCGAAATAATGGTTCCTCGCTCTAAAATGCATATGCTGGAAGTTTCGACTCCAATATCTGAAATGGTTAGTACGATACTAGAAAGCACCCATTCACGTTTTCCTATATTTGAAGGAGAACGTGATAATGTTATAGGAATAGTTTTAGCAAAAGAACTATTACGCTATATTTCTGATCCACAGATAACATTAAAATCGTTAATTAGATCTGCATTTTTTATTCCAGAATCAAAAAAACTTAACATACTTCTAAGGGAATTTAGAATAAGCAGAAACCATATGGCCATAGTCATAGATGAACATGGCGGAATATCAGGGCTTGTTACTATGGAAGATGTTCTAGAACAAATAGTTGGAAATATAGAAGATGAATTTGATAATACTGAAAATAATTCTATATTTGCAGATGGACCAAACCAATGGATAGTAATGGCTTCTACTGACATAAATCATTTTAATGATTATATAAAAACGAATTTACCAAATACGGAATATGATAGCGTTGGAGGATGGCTAGTGGGAGAATTAAACAAAATACCACAATGTGGCGACAAGTCTGTATACGAAGATCTACAATTAGAAGTTATCAGAGCAAATGCAAGAAAAGCTTTATGGCTTAGAGTAAAGCGTACTATAAAATAGTCAAATACATTTAAAATATATTAAATAAAAAATACATATTTAATTTATAAGCTTGCATATAGATAAAATTTAAGTCATAATACTGAAATAATTTTTAGATATATGTATACAAAAAATTTGTGTAGGGGGTATAGCTCAGCTGGGAGAGCGCTTGCATGGCATGCAAGAGGTCAGCGGTTCGATCCCGCTTATCTCCACCAAATTATTTGTCCCCTTCGTCTAGAGGCCTAGGACATCACCCTTTCACGGTGAGTACAGGGGTTCGAATCCCCTAGGGGACGCCATAGAATTGTTAATTCGGAGCGGTAGTTCAGTTGGTTAGAATACCGGCCTGTCACGCCGGGGGTCGCGGGTTCGAGTCCCGTCCGCTCCGCCATAACTAGAGTTAGACAAAACTAAATCTATCATCTTAGTAAAATTCCCTTTGAGATCCTGATATCTTTTATATATAGATGAATTTTCAAACAATTGAAAATTATTGAATAAACCAATCTTATTATTTAAAACCAGAATAGTTTAGAGTGTTTTGAGTCCTACAAATAAAATCTGAAACAGATGTCTGGTGGGGTGTGCGGGAATCGAACCCACGACCAATTGATTAAAAGTCAACTGCTCTACCGGCTGAGCTAACACCCCATTACCAAAGACAAGTTTTATTCTACCATATTAAACAAATTAATATCAATATTAATTTCACCTTGGTTTCAAAATTGTCATCATTTGTTTTTCTATTAACAATGGCTCACCACAAATTTGAGAAGCAATTATGTCGCCACCAAGAGAAGACCAACACAAACCTCTAGAAGCATATCCAATAGCCAGAAAAAGATTGTTATTATCAACAACATTACCTATCATAGGAATTCTGTTAGGCAAAACCATCCTTTCTCCATGCCAATAAGATATATGTTTATGATAAATATTATGTGTAGCATTCAAGGAATCTGCTAAGTTAGACAAATTATCTAACCTTGATTTCTTTACCAAGAGATCATTTCTAAAATCACTTAAATATGTCCCGCCTACAATACAATATCCATTCTTTGATGGCAGAATGTAACATTGCCCTTCTAAAATACAATTGGGTCCACCTTGCAAATCAATATCTTTAATTAATGCTACTTCTCCTAAGACTCTCCTAGCCTTGAATAAATCTATAAGAGAATGTTGTGATTTAATACTGTTTAATAAACTCAAAGAATTATATGAGTTTGCTAATATTAATATATCAGCACTAGCCAGTTGTTTACCATCTTTACCAAATATAATCCACTTATCTTCTTTTTTATCTAACTTTGTTATAAATTGTTGAATTACATTAATTTTTGATAATTTTAATATTCTATTTATGAGAATTCTAGGAGAAACTACCATACTATTTTTACAAAAAATACCACCACTAGAAACTCCTATACCTGCTATATTACTTGCTTCTATCCTATCAACATATCTGTATAAATTACTTAATAAAGAATCATTATTTATAAGATCAAATATCTTATCATTTTTAAATTTTATATCTAGCTGCAATGAACCACAGCGATCTAAAAAAGCTTTGGGCATTAAATTAGACCACCTTGACCAAGCTTGCTCCATACCCAATCTTACTAAACGAGATAAAATATTATTATCAACTGATATAGAAGGACTCAAAGAAGCTCCTAAATGACCTATATGACTATCACCAGTAATATCAATATCGATAATATTTGATTCTATACCTCTAATACTCAATGCATGAGCTATACCAACACCTGAAAGCCCTGCTCCAATGATAACAATTTTTTTATTATTCCGTATCAAAGGACTATATTCTGAGGACCATATACGCGACCATACCCCAACAATTCTATATAAATCTCTCACACTAGTATTTTCGATATAAATCTTAAAACCAATTTCATACAAAATATTTAATATATAATCGTCTCTTTTAATGATAGATATAGTAGACTCTTTAGCACCTAATTTAGATAAATTCAAGACTATTTTCTTAAAATATTCTCGCTCTTCTGCAGTTGGATGACTTAAAAAGTATGCATTAAATCTAGCAACTATCTCTTTGGAAAGCACATGTTTAACTCCAAGAAATAAAGTCAAAGTTAAATTACAATGTTCAAATTCTAGTCTATAAATTCCAGGATAATAATTAGGTAGTTTACATAACAAGGAATCAGCATAGCTAAGTAATTTGGTTGGCAAATTGCAATAAATATTTCTCAAATACGTTTTACAATAACTACTTGACTCAAGTACAACATAATGCAAATGAGAACATCTATTTATATCATTCTTCCAAGTCTCCCATGTAACTAGAAAATCTAATCCATTATTAAAACTAGTCTGGCATATTGTAAAACGATCCTTAAATTGCCATTTCCATGGAAGTTTATTCCCAACAATAAACACATGATAAGAAAGCAATAACTCCTTATTAATATCCAATATGTTACTCACTTTACTATATGCTAATCTCATATATAATTATGATAAATATTTATTTTATAGTATATATATCCAAAAATTTCAAAATAAGCTTCCAAAAAATATCTAACAATAATAAACCTTGTATATGCATAATCATACCAACAAAACAAGCTTAATTTTTAAAGAAACTGATCTTAACAAACTACTTAACTTAGCTATTGAAGCCGCGTTAGAAGGAGCAAAAATTTTAAGAAGCTACTCTTTAAAAAAAACAGAACTTATTATTACGCAGAAGGATAATGCTATAGTAACCCAAGCAGACTATGAATCAGAAACAGCTATAATTACTAAATTAAAATCAAATACTGAATATTCTTTAGGCTTTTTAGCCGAGGAGTCTGGACAATCTAATAATGCGTCTGCTACATGGTGTATAGATCCATTAGATGGAACTACTAATTTCCTTCATGGAATACCACATTACGCAATTTCAATTGCCCTAGTAGCTAAAAAAGGAACTACTATAAATAATAATATTCTATCAGAAGAAACTCCAATTTTAGGCGTGATATATGACCCATGTCGTGAAGAGTTATTCACATCATTGTTCGGGTTTGGTTCTTGCCTTAATAAACAAAAAATATTTTGTAGCAATAAAGATAATTTAAGTAAATCAATAATAGCTATAGGATTACCTTCTAATAATTATACTCATCAAACAATTCACACAAAAATAGCTCAAAAAATTACAAAACAAGCAAGTAGCATTAGGAAAATGGGCTCTGCTTCTTTGGATCTAGCATGGGTAGCTTGTGGTAGGTATGATGGATATATAGAACTAGATCTTTCTCCTTGGGATACAGCTGCTGGAACTGTTATCCTAAGAGAAGCAAATGGCATATGTGAAGATATATTGCAACAAAAACCATGGCCAAGTAACGGATGGATTCTAGCTAGTAATTCTAAATTATATAAATATATCAACGCAGAATTACAAGATATATTATGTGATAACATCATATTATAACAATTGATAAAATAAAAAAGAAACACCTTAATTTTTGATATCTTATAATCTCAAAATAAAAAACGAATATATCATATAAACTCTAGTAAACTGTAAATTATCATATAACTTTAAGAAAACAAACCACTATATATTGAAATGATGGAAACATTAAAACCAGAACATATAAACTATAAAGAATTAATTTTAAAAATTATGCCTATGCCTGCTGATGCCAATGTTAATGGTGATGTATTCGGAGGATGGATTATGTCACAAATAGATCTAGCTGCTTCTGTACCAGCTACTAAAGTAGCTTCAGGAAGAGTAGCCACTGTTGCTATAAATTCTATGCAATTCATTAGTGCAATAAAAATTGGCGACCTCGTTAATATATTTGCACGCATCATAAAAACAGGCAGAACATCTATAACAGTATCAGTAACTGTTTATACAGAAAAAAGACCATTCCAAAATAATCTAATTAAAGCAGCTGAAGCCGTGTTAACATTTGTAGCTACGGATAACAATGGCAAAAGTCGCATATTGCCATCATTAGAAAATAAAAATGACACAAACTAATAATTTAAGCAACAAAACACCTAATGATGCCTCATTACGTCGACTTGACACGGAAGATGCACAAAAAGCATTATTAAAGGTTCAAGAATATTTAAAAAAACATTCATTCATATCAGAAGTAGAATCAGACAAAACAATTCTATCTGTAGAAAAAGATTATATCAATAATTTAGAAAGTTTTATCAATAGTCTACATCCAGCAGATATCGCCTTTATATTAGAATCATTACCGACAGATAAAAGACAACTTATCTGGTCTATAGTAAGGAAAGATTATATTGCAAATATTCTTATAGAAGTAGAAAGTTGGGCCAGAAGTTCACTTATAGAAACCATGTCTATAAGTAGTCTTGTCGCTGCTATTAGTAATCTTGACACTGACGAATTAGCTTATATATCTCCTGATTTACCACCAGAAGCTATTGCTGAAGTTCAAAAAAAATTGAATGATTATGAGCGTTCTCAACTCATAGAAGCTATGGGTTATCCAGAAGAAAGCGTCGGCGCTTTAATGGATTTCGAATTAATAAAGGTTAGAGAAGATATAACCCTAGAAGTTGTTTTACGGTATTTACGCAGACTACAAGAACTACCCGATCATACAGACCAAATATTTGTTGTAGATAGACAAGACAAAATACAAGGTGTTTTGGCTCTAACTACTATATTAATCAGCGAACCTGACGCAGAAGTAAAAACATTAATGAGTAGTGATTTCCTAACATTAAACCCACTAGATTCTGATATAGATGCAGCTGGAGCTTTTGAAAGATATGATCTTGTATCAGCTCCTGTAATAGATGAAAATGGGAAACTAATTGGTAGAGTAACTATTGCAGATGTAGTCGATGTCATACAAGAAAACTCACAAGTACAAGAACTATCGAGAGCTGGCTTACAAGAAGAAGATATATTTTCTAATTTAACAACAGCCCTAATAAATAGGGCCCCTTGGTTACTAGCTAACTTATTTACTGCATCTGTTTCCTCATTCATAGCATCTAGATTTGAGGGAACTGTAAGCAAACTAGTAATATTAGCCTTTCTTATGTCAATAGTAGCAGGAATAGGTGGAAATTCTGGTAATCAAACAATGACAATGGTAATAAGAGCAATAGCTACTGGTCATATTACAGAAAGAGATCTTTGGCAATTACTAAAAAGAGAAATGCTTGTAGCTTCACTAGTAGGGAGTTGTGGCGGTATAGTAGCTGCTATTTTTGCATGGGCTATGTCTAAATCAATGATGATTGCCTTAGTAATGATGGGAGCTATTGTGTGTAATGTTTTAATAGGCACCTTAGTTGGAGTTTTAGTGCCAATACTAAGGTCTCGTTTTGGAAAAGATCCAGCAATAGGATCATCAGTGCTTTTGACTTTTGTAACAGATTCTTTAGGATTTCTGATATTCCTAGGTTTATCAACTATTTTCCTTATATAATCCTTAGTTACATAAGGCCTTTATTGTGCAAAAAATCCGAAATCATTATAAATTTACTTACAGAAAGATTTTCAGCTCTTATTTGAGAATTGAGATCTAAAGCTTCCCAATCAAGGTGTTTAGACCATTCTCCTAAAGAGTTTTTCAAAATTTTTCTTTTTTGTGAGAAAGCTCTAGTTACTAATTGTTTAAATATATTATAGTTTTTCGGCCTAACTCTGTTAAAAGATAAGGGCTTAATGCGAACAAATGATGAAAAAACCTTAGGCATAGGATTAAATGAATCAGGTCTAATATCAAATAATCTCTCAATTTCATAACACTCTTGTAACATGACGGATAAACGACCATAATCGGAACTAGATGGCTGAGCAATCATTCTGTCAACAACTTCTCTTTGTAACATAAAATGTGCATCAATAATTTGATCACTAAACTCCATTATTTTAAATAATAATTGAGTCGAAATATTATATGGTAAGTTACCAATAAGCCTTATGCCTATATTTAAAGTGTTAAAATCAAAATTTAGAACATCAGACTCGATAATTCTAACATTCTTATATTTAGAAAATTTGTGTTCTAAGATTTTTACTAAATCACGATCTATTTCTATACACAATAACTCATTTACCGAATGAATCAATGGCTCTGTTATTGCTGACAAACCAGGGCCAATCTCGACAACATAATCATGTTTCATAGGTTTAAAAGTTGAGATAATATTATGTATTACACTATCATCCACCAAAAAATTCTGGCCAAAACGCTTCCTAGCTTTATGAACAACCATAATTACAATATATTAAATAAGCATTAATTATAAACATTTGATATCTATCTGTGACTTTGATTTTATAAATTCCAACCAGTTTGAGAACACAGGATCAACTTGCAAATCAAATAAACATTGATAAGCATAATTACGTTTCTTGTTTTCAGTAAAATCAAATATCCTTTTGTCACATAATTTTAGCAAATAATAACCTTCAGATGAAGTAATTACCTCTGTAAGTTTCTTATCTCCTAAATTTTTGATAGCATCTCTAAATTCTGGAACTAAACTATTGGTACTGATCCAACCAATATCACCACCTTGAGGAGCAGTAATATCTTGTGAATAATGTTGTGCTGCATCTTTAAAACTAATACTTTCTGACACAATTGCCTGACGTATATGAGACAAATAAATAACAGCATCCGAAGCAGATGTAGCAAAAGATTTCTTTACTAGTATTTGTTTTAAATATACTTGTTCTTCCAAGTTATTACTAGAAGCAGCTTTTTCTATATTAGAAAAATCTATACTAATTATTTTTAGTATATGGAATCCTTTTTTACTACGAAAAACTTCACTAATCTGACCTTCAGATAAAAAATTAATATTTTCAATGAACAAATCAGGCCAAAAATCTAATGTTTTTTTTCCCAAAAAACCGCCAATAGAAGATTCAGGTCCATCTGAGAATTCTTTAGCAATATCAGAAAAATTATCACCAATAAGTAATTTATTTCGCAATGATTCAGCTTTATGATAAAAACCCTGAATATCTTCAGATGAAGCATTCTCTGGAACTTTGATCAAAATCTGTGCTAAAGAAAGTACTTGATTGTTTTTACTGTTACTAATTTCTAAATATTTTTTATCAACAAATTTTGATTTTTTTAAGAAAATATCTATATCACTATTAGCAATAATTCTTTTTTCATCCATAATATGTTGGCATAAATAGTTTTTATATATATCGCAACGTAACATTTCTAAATATGAGTCCCAACTTATATTATCTCTCTCCACCTGCAAACGCATCTGATCTAAATTAATATTATTATGTATAAGTATATTATCTATAACACTATTAAGTTCACTATTATTTACAAAAATACCTTTTTTATTAGACTCTTGAATTATCAATGCTTTTTCAATGATCCTATTTATAGCATTTTCTCTAATATTTCTCTGACCTTTCTGAACTCCTTTTTTTTCTAACTCTATGCACAGATTATTCTCTTCGTTTAATAGATCTCTCAAAGTAAACACTTGATCATTAACAACAAGTGCGATCTTATCGCAAGAAAAAGATTTACAATCACTACTTTTTTCTATTGCCGAAGCAAAATAACTTACTAAAGTAAGAAATGTTATAAAAAAATATAAAATGACCAATTTTTTTATTTTATGCATTATTTATATATCTCAAAAATATCGCCAAGCTTATTTTTATAACTCGTAGTATGATAACCAGGTATATTTTTCCTCAATAATTTTATAGGATCTAAACCTAAAGAACCTAAACCTGTAAATTCTATTTGCAAAAATAAAGCCGTATTATATTTAGTATTATTTTTAGAATGAACAACTACTCTACCTACCCAGCAGTTATCTTTCTTATACTCGATGCCTAGTATTGATTGTATCATCTCAGAAGAAACTTTATGAAAATTAGTCTTATTATTTTTTTCAAAACATAATAAATAATCAAACCTGCAAACACTATAAAAAGATTCATTTATAGGCCATTGAAAAGCTAAACTAATATTGTTCTGTCTCTTATTAAGGCATGCTCTATGATCTAGTTTGTTTAAGCTATAATTATAAGATAGATATACATTTTTAAGAATACTAGGAAAATAGTTCGTTATAACAGACAAATCACCTAGCCTATTATTAACATAATCATATTTGATTTGTCCTTCCAATCGTAGATTATCTGCTAATAAGAGCCTCATAGAGGATAAAATTTTCTTCTCATAATTATTATTAAGATTTTCACTAGGAATAAAAATATTTCTTGGTTTTAAAAAAAATATTCTAGCTACGGAAAAAGAAATCCTCTCTAAACTATTGTTGGATTCTAATAGTTTTGTTGTAATAGAAAATGTTACATTATTCGCATTAGGTATCCGATCCCAGCCTCCGGAATATATATTTTCTTTAAACAGTCTGGAAAAATTAAAATTTAATAAAAACGTATCGTAACAAGGTATGTCAGACTGATTTTTATATGGCACATATAAATAGAAAAATTTAGGCTCTATTATTTGTTTGTTTTCCTGCCCAAATAAAAAAATATTCCTATAATAACTGGCTCCTCCATCTAAGGAAAGAATCGGAAGACTTCTAGATATTATTCTCTGCTTTACATCTAGAGCATTATTAACCCAATACCTAGAAATGTGTATTCCTATTTTGGGTTTAATATAATATTCATTTTTATTTATATTACAAGAAATAGAAGGATATATTTGTAACCTTGTAGCACAATCTGCCTCTAAAGAACTCAATCTATTAGTACCCACTCTTCTAATATTTGTAATATTAGAATAAATTTTAATATTACTTTTTTTATAACCGTCTAAATTTCCACAAAAGGCAATTTCTGGCAATTTATCAAATAAATCTGCGTTAGATAATTCTTTTAAAAGTTGATTTTTTAAAAACCTAATCTTTCCTTGAAAATTATTAGCATCTAAACTCAACTGACAAGTTTGCAATAAACTTTTTGCAGAAAATTTATTCGACCATATGTAGTCAAAATCATTAAAATAATCTGCATCTGAGACTCTTGAGAGATTAATATTAAAATTAACAGCATTAGAGATAACAATATGACTTTTCCAATTATAAAACCATCTATGTTTATGAACCAAATTATCATAATGTATATAATTACCAGTAAAACAACCTGATATATCCTTATACAAATATCTTACTTCACTCTCAAGCATTAGACCTCTTTTTGACATAATTCTTGGAGCTATTGTCATATCACATCTATTACTAAGACTAAAGTAATATGGCAAACTAATATCTAATCCATCAACAGATGTAATTCCATATGTAGGAAATAAAAAACCAGATTTTGATTCCTTATTTAAAGGAAAACTCAAATAAGGAAAAAATAAAATTGGGACATTATAAAAATACAAAAAACTATTTCTAGAAATAGCCTCATTTTTTTGGAGATTCAAATAAATATAATCAGACTTTGTATACCAAGTTCTTTTGTTACATAAACAACTACTATATATAGGATTACTTAATTTAATTCTTGAAGAAGTAAGAAACTCAACCTTACTAGATTCGATATAGCTTTTATTAGGTTCCAACCATAATTTTACATCTTCTAATCTACCAATATATTTTTTCAGATCAAAAAAAAGATTGCGACCAACAAAAAGGTTTCCTTTATTTAAAATACTTGAAAATCCATATATGCATAAATTGTGATCTAGCCTATTGATAGTAATTAGATCTCCCATAAAAATATTATTATTACTACTTATCTTGGCATTAGATTTTAGATTTAAATAAGTATCATCGACAACTACATTATCAGCTTCTATTAAAACAGACTGTGTGTGTATTGTTGGATGATTCAGATATAATTGATTATGCTTACATACACTGAATCTATAGAAATTAATTGCTACCGTCTCATCAAGAGATAAAGATATAACGCGGCCACTATAGAAAGAAAATAATATATATATTAGAAAAACCAAAAAATTGTGCACAGTCTTTATCGCTAACAATACTGTAGAGTCTACAACTAGAAAGTTACTTTCATGTTTACAAAAACCCATGTATACATACAGTTATGCACAATCAATATATTATATATCAGTCAAAATTTTTAAATAAATTAACTATATGTAACATATCTTTTGCAATAAGATCCAACTTGTTACTGTAAGTTATAATGAATGGTGGGCTGTGAGTGACTCGAACACTCGACCTACGGATTAAGAGTCCGCTGCTCTACCAACTGAGCTAACAACCCATAAATTTCCATTATAGCATAACATTTAGATATATATAGTTGTAAAATTTTGTTATAAATTATATATTTTTTATTATTAATTATTTTTCTATCCACCTCTTGAACAGAGAAATTTAGACCATATATATCTTTAACGATGGCTGGTATAATTTGTTTTTGCAAACCAGTTTTTATAGTAATTTAAAACAGGAGTTTCTTATGGCTTTGCGTCCTCTGCACGATCGTGTAATCGTCAAACGCTTGGACAATGAAAGAAAAACTGCTTCTGGTATTGTTATTCCAGAAAGCGCAGCAGAAAAACCTGATCAAGGTGAAGTACTTTCTGTAGGTCCAGGGAAAAAAACTGAAGATGGTAAAATTTTACCAATAGATTTAAAAGTTGGAGATAAAATCTTGTTCGGTAAATATGCCGGTCAAGCAGTTAAAGTAGACGGTGAAGAACTACTAGTAATACGTGAAGATGAAGTATTAGCAGTAATTAATTAATTTAGTAGTTAACTTTAACATTAGATAAACTTATATTCAAGGAAGCTTAAAATGACAGCCAAACAAGTTTTATTTGGTGATGATGCTCGGGTACGAATTGTACGCGGTGTCAATACTCTTGCTAATGCTGTAAAAACAACTTTAGGTCCTAAGGGAAGAAATGTTGTAATTGAACGCTCATTTGGAGCACCTACTGTCACCAAAGATGGTGTGTCGGTTGCTAAAGAAATAGAACTAAAAGACAAGATAGAAAATATAGGAGCTCAACTTGTAAAAGATGTTGCTTCAAAAACCTCTGATAGTGCTGGAGATGGAACAACTACTGCTACAGTTCTTGCTCAATCCATAGTACAAGAAGGTCTAAAATATGTTGCTTCTGGATTTAACCCTATTGATCTAAAAAGAGGAATAGATAAAGCAGTAGCTGCAGCAGTAGAGGAATTAAAAAAACAATCAAAACCTATTACTACAAATAAAGAAATTGCACAAGTAGGATCCATATCTGCCAATAGTGATAGTTCTATAGGCGATATAATAGCAAAAGCTATGGATAAAGTAGGTAAAGAAGGTGTAATAACAGTAGAAGATGGTAAATCATTAGAAAATGAGCTGGACGTTGTAGAAGGGATGCAATTCGATAGGGGCTATTTATCTCCTTATTTTATTAACAATCCAGAAAAACAAGTATCCGCTTTAGATGAACCATATATTCTCATATATGACAAAAAAATTAGCAATATTAGAGATTTACTACCATTGCTAGAACAAGTAGCAAAATCCAGCAAGCCCTTACTAATTCTAGCAGAAGATGTTGAAGGAGAAGCTTTAGCTACTTTAGTAGTGAACAATATTAGAGGAATACTAAAAACAACTGCTGTTAAAGCTCCTGGTTTTGGTGATCGCAGAAAAGCTATGCTGGAAGACATTGCAATTCTTACAGGTGGCGTAGTTATATCTGAAGAAACTGGAATGACTCTAGAAAAAGCTACGCTTAATGATCTTGGCCAAGCTAAAAGAGTTGAGATAGGAAAAGAAAACACTACCATTATAGATGGAGCAGGCGACACTAAATCTATCGAAGCTCGAGTCAAACAAATTAGAGTTCAAATAGAAGAGTCAACATCGGATTATGATAGAGAAAAACTTCAAGAACGTGTAGCAAAATTGGCTGGTGGAGTGGCTGTAATACGTGTTGGAGCTGCAACAGAAGTTGAAATGAAAGAGAAGAAAGCTCGCGTAGAAGATGCCTTGCATGCTACTCGCGCTGCAGTTGAAGAAGGTGTTGTTGCCGGAGGTGGAGTTGCATTACTTCGTGCTAAACAAGCTATTTCTAAACTTAAAGGAGATACTCCAGACCAAAATGCTGGCATACAGTTGATCCTAAGAGCAGTAGAAGAACCTTTACGTACTATCGTCTCCAATGCAGGAGAAGAAGCAAGTATTGTAGTAAATAACGTTCTAAATGGTAAAGGTAGTTATGGATATAATGCAGCTACTGGTGAGTATACCGATCTAGTTGCACAAGGAGTTCTTGATCCTACTAAAGTTACTAGAACTGCCTTACAAAATGCTGCCTCTGTAGCAAGCTTGTTATTGACAGCAGAAGCTGCAATAGCAGAATTACCAGAAGACAAACCTTCAGCACCATCTATGCCTGGTGGTATGGGTGGTATGGGTGGTATGGGCGGTATGGGTGGTATGGATTTCTAAAAATCCTTACTTAACTTTTTTAAATTTGCTTTAAAGAAAAAGCATAACTTGCACAATTTCATAGCAAGTTATGCTTTTCTGTATATTGTGGATACAACTCATATGATAACTGCTGTATATCCTGGAACTTTTGACCCAATAACTATTGGTCATGAAGATCTAATTAAAAGAGCTTCATGTCTATTTGATCAAGTTTTTATAGCAATAGCATGTAATAAAAAGAAACAACCTCTTTTCACTATTAAAGAACGTATTGAAATGGCTGAAAAAATATTAGCTAAATACAAGAATGTAAGTATATATAGTTTTGATGGATTACTTAAGGATTTTGTAGAGAAACACAAAGCAAAGATAATAATAAGGGGCATCAGAACATATTCAGATTTTGAATATGAATGCAAAATGGCAAATATTAATAAACAATTAATAAACAATGTAGAAACAGTCTTTTTAACATCTTCAGATCAATTTAAATTCATTTCTAGCACTGCGGTTAAGGAAATAGCTTACCTTGGTGGAGACATCAGTAAGTTTGTATTTCCAACCGTTGAAAAATATTTTCAAAAAAAATCAGTACATTAAACATTAAATAAAAAATTAATTATATCTCCATCTTGAACAATATAATCCTTGCCTTCTGATCTCATTTTACCAGCTTCCTTTGCTTTCAATTCTCCTCTAAAAGCTACAAAATCCTCATACGAAATTGTTTGAGCTCTAATAAAACCTTTTTCAAAATCAGTATGTATTACCCCAGCAGCCTGAGGTGCTGTAGCTCCTATTGGAATAGTCCAGGCATGCACCTCTTTTACCCCAACCGTAAAATATGTTTGCAATCCCAATAGCAAAAACGCTGAACGTACTAATCTATCTAAACCCGCTTCTTCTACACCTAAATCCTGCAAGAAAATTTTTTTATCTTCCAATGATAGATCACCTATTTCTTGCTCCAAAGAAGCACAAATAGACACTACTGGAATATTATTATCGGCTGCATAATTAATAACTGCTGTCAATAAACTATTTTTTTCAAGAAAACCTTTTTCATCAACATTGGCAACATACATAATAGGCTTATATGTCAAAAAATCAAATCTCTTAATTATTTCTTGTTCTTCTTCCGATAATTGCAAAGTTCTTAGAGATTTTCCATTATTAAGATGAGACAAACATAATTTAAGCACATTTACTATGGCAATATTGCTTTTATCATTGACAGATAGTTTATTATATTTACTTAATGATTTATCTACAGTGCTTAAATCAGATAGAATTAACTCAGTCTCTATAACCTCTATATCATGAATAGGGTCTACCTTTCCTTCATAGTGAATTATATCAGGATTTTCAAAGCATCGAACGACATTGATTATAGCATCAGTCTCACGTATATGAGATAGAAACTTATTACCTAATCCTTCACCGCTACTAGCACCTGCTACTAATCCAGCTATATCAACAAATTCCGCTGTTGCAGATATAATCTTCTCAGGTTTTGCTATTTCTGCCAAATTATGTAAACGATTATCAGGAACTTCTACTATCCCAATATTAGGTTCTATAGTACAAAAAGGATAGTTTTCAGCAGCTATTCCAGCTTTAGTCAAAGCATTAAATAATGTTGACTTACCAACATTCGGCAATCCAACTATACCACAACGTAACGCCATAATTAATTCCAATTAATATAATTCAAACACAAGTTCTATTAGAAAAAATCCATATTAATAAAATTGCTCCACCATTAAACAATGAGTGTACAATTATCGATGAAAATATCCCCCTGCTGACCCTTATCCAACCTAAAACTAGACCAGATACTAACTGCGGTAACAATAACAATGGAATAAAAAATAAATTTAATTTACTATCATCAAATGAAAAATTGAAAACATGTATAAACGCAAATAGAACACTAAATATATAAAAAATTATTTGATAATATAAAATATAGTAATTCCAATCAAAGATAATTGAGAAGGAATTTTTCACACGAAAATACACGCAAACTAAGATCAACAAAAATAGCAAAAACAAATTATAATAACTAGGACCCGTTAATAATAATAAGATAAAAAAAGGCAATGTTACAACAAACTGCACAGGATTACATAGAAGAGGATATCTAAATAACATTTCTTCTATTAATGGAGCCCACAATATTCCAATATACATTGGAATATTTATAAATTCTGTTTTGTGATGAGCGCCTATAATTTTAGAAAAATTATAGGATATTGGACCTAATAAAAAAATATTTATAATCCATAATACAATAGTCCAAAAAAACAATATTTCAAATTTAATGAGAAAGAAATTATATATGTTTATAGCAAAATTATAATCTCTAAGAGTATTTACATAATTCTTTGGTTTTTTTAAAAAAGCAAAAAATGACACAACTTCATTAAAAAATAAACTATTTTTATTAAACATTTGCCAGATTTATAAACATCAAGTATTTTTTAACTTATTACGCACGGTTTCAAAATTACCATCCAATATATCAAATATACAATTCAGGCAACAATCCATAGCTACATTTATTTGCCTCTGTTCAGAAGAATTTGGACTATCAAGCACAAAATCTGAAACCAACTGTTTACTACTTAAGGATCTAGGATGGCCGATTCCAATACGAATACGCCAAAAATCACTGCCTATAACCTTCTGTATTGATCTCAAACCATTATGGCCAGCACTTCCTCCATTAAATTTCACTCGAATATCACCAGGAGGAAGGTCTAACTCATCATGAAGAACTAATATACTTTCTGGATTAATTTTATAAAAGTTAACTAATCTATAAAGAGCATCACCAGAATTATTCATGTATGTAGAAGGCTTAAAAAATATAATATTATTACTATTACGATAAACCTTAGAAATCAAGCCATCAAAATATTTATCATAAACAAAATTTGTTTTTAGAGCTTCTGAAAAAATATCTAGCAACCAGAAACCAGCATTATGACGAGTAGTTAGGTACTCCGAGCCAGGATTACCTAAACCTACAATTAAACGCAAAGCTGCCTTCATTTAAAAAAAAATAACCCGATCGAAATAAATTCATCAATAAGGCTACTCACTCTTATCCTCTTCAACTTTTTGATCTTCATCATCCACGCCCTCATTAACAAAAGCAGTTGCTAACAAAGGATCTGGGTCACTGCCATTATATGAAACACCGGCAGGCAAAATAATATCAGAAAAATGAATAGAATTTCCTAATTCAATATTAGACAAATCAATTTCTATGAATGGAGGTAACACTGCAGGCAAACAAGAAATTTCTAGTTCAGTAATAACATGATTAATTATAGCTCCTCCCAATTTAACGGCAGGAGATGTTTCTGCATTTAGAAAATGCAACGGAACCTTGGTGTTAATATTCTGATTTGCACTTACACGTTGAAAATCAACATGTAAAACCTGTTGTTTATAAGGATGCCATTGCACAGAGCGCAAGATCACTTGTTCAACTTTCTTGCTATCAAGAATATTCATACTTAAAACGGAAGAATGGAACTCTTCTTTACGCAATGCATGATATATATAATTATGGTCGAGTTCTATGTTTAATGGCGATGAGTTTTTACCATAAACTATTGCAGGAATACGTCCTTTATGGCGCAGGTGGCGGCTCGCACTCGTACCATGAACGCTACGTAATGTGGCATCAAATTTCACAAAAAAACTCCGAATAAATATTTATAAAAAATTTAAAAGATTCTACCTATCGCGACCAACATGTAAAATCATAAAATTTACTACGAAAATAAAGAACCAACAGATTCTGCATTACAAATTCTCAATATAGTCTTACCTAAAAGAGAAGCACATGACAATTGTCTGATTTTACTAAAATCTTTTGCATCTTTAGATAAAGGTATCGTATCAGTAACTACCAATTCATCCAAAACAGAGGATTCTATCAATGATGTAGCCTTTCCAGACAAAACTGGATGCGTACAATAGGCATAAACAGACTTCGCTCCATGATCTTTTAGCGCAAAAGCAGCTTTACATAAAGTTCCTGCAGTATCTACCATATCATCCACAAGAATACAATTCCTATTACTGACCTCACCAATGATGTTCATAACTTCAGAAACATTAGGACTAGGGCGACGTTTATCAATAATAGCAAGATCAGCATTTAAATGCTTTGCTAAATCCCTTGCTCTAACAACACCACCAATATCTGGAGAAACAACAACTATATCAGTTAAATCCTTTTTTCTTATATCTTCTATTAAGATAGGAGCAGCATAAATATTATCAACAGGAATATCAAAAAAACCTTGAATTTGCTCAGAATGTAAGTCCATAGTCAATACACGGTTTACTCCAACACTCTGCAACATGTTAGCAACAACCTTAGCACTTATAGCTACCCTAGCAAATCTAGAAATCCTATCTTGCCTAGCATAACCAAAATAAGGAATTGCTGCTGTAATGCGCCCAGCCGAAGCTCTATGCAATGCATCAGCAATAACCATAATTTCCATCAAATTATCATTAGTTGGAGCACATGTAGGTTGCAGAACAAATATATCCTGACCTCTAACATTTTCCTCTACTTCAACCATAACCTCTCCATCTGAAAAACGACCTATTGTCATATTTCCCAAAGAAGAGCCTAAGTAGTTAACAACATCCATAGCCAATTTATTATTAGCTGTGCCTGTAAAAACCATAAAATTATGTTTTGTCATAACAAAGTTCGTAGAAATAGTTTTTGAAAAATGGCGCCTACTAGATACCAATCACTTATTGGCTGAGGAGGAAGGATTCGAACCTTCGAATGCCGGAATCAAAATCCGGTGCCTTAACCAACTTGGCGACTCCCCATTAATTTAAATAGCAACCAATTCTTATAGTGGATGAATATCAAGACTAGAATAATATTGAACAAAACATAACCTTCGAATTCTTGAAGACTCCACTTTCGATATTCATTATAGTATTTATTTTCCTTTATGCCAAAAGAACATTATCGCAGTCATTATACTTTACAAATATATGGCTAGGAACAAAAGTCCAAATAAAACCACACTTTTGACAAAATCAACTATTTCTCTGACTGCAGGAAAACTATCAGGAATGATATGCTAGAAATCATTCTTGCTAAAAAAGAACCCAAAGCCTTATAATCTTTTTTTAATTGTAACCCGATTTAAATTTTTTTTCAAAGAAAATTGACTAAATCTTATTATATTGATGTAAATATTTGACTGAGCTAACAAAATATATTAGAAACAAGTTATATCAATCAAAAATTAGCACTGCTTTTTATTATCGTAGCAAATAGCTCTAAAAATAAAAATATATGTAATTCTCAAAAATTTTATATATTAAAAACTTTGATAAACATGATTTTCTCTTGTATTAGATCCCATGAATATAATTTTTCATATTCTTATCGCAAAAATGTATAATAGATTATAGAAATCACATTTTCTCTTCGTATATAAAAACCATAGTTTATATCTAGTATACAAATGCTATATATTATAAATTATAGCATAATGTAGATTATCTAATATTGACATTGTAATTGCCTTAAAAGTCTCATAGTAGATATCTCATTTGAACACAAATAAGTGCTTTATAAATTTTGTTTTTATCAAAAAAATCAATAAAATAAAAATGCAACTCTAAATAACATTATTAATCAAAACAACAAATTAAGAGTGAGTAATAAATCGCAATACTTCCCTTAATTATTAAATAAATTAGACTAAAAATGCCAGAATTACCAGAAGTAGAAATAATAAAAAAAGAATTGGACAATAAGATTACAAATAAACAATTAAAAAAAATTGTTATTCGAGAAAGTCGTTTTCGCTGGCCTGTTAGAGAAGATTTAAATAAAATCTTAGAAAACAAGCTAGTTATAAGCTGCTCACGAAGAGGTAAATACTTATTAATTCATTTTGAACATGGTATACAACTAATACACCTAGGAATGTCTGGATCATTAAAATTTAGCGAAAAGAATAATGTTTTAGCAAAACATGATCATATAGAATGGTTTTTTGAAAATTTTTCTCTGAGGTTAAATGACCCTAGACGCTTTGGTGCTGTTATATGGCATCCTAAACAAAATGGCTCTATCGACGAACATCCACTAATAAAAAACCTAGGATTAGAACCGTTTTCGAAAGAATTAAATGGACAATATTTATTTAATCAATTTCAAAAACGTAGTTGTTCAATAAAACAAGCGTTACTTAGTGGAAAAATTGTAGTGGGAACAGGTAATATTTATGCATCTGAAAGTTTATTCAAAGCACAAATCAATCCTATGAAAATTGCTAAAATGCTTTCTTTTAAAGAATGCGAACTGCTTGCTAACACAATAAAAAGTATTCTTTATATTGCAATAGAGTCTGGAGGTAGTTCTTTAAAAAATTTTGCAAATACTAATGGTGTATCTGGTAAATATATAGAGCAATATGCCTGTGTGTATAATAAAGAGGGAGAGAAATGTGTTGTATGCAATGAAAATTACATTCTAAAAATCTCTCAAAATAAAAGGTCCACTTATTATTGTCCAAAATGTCAGAAATAATTATTTAGATATCTAATACTTTACCTGGATTCATCATATTATCTGGGTCAACAGATTTCTTCAGCCTACGCATTATATCCAACGCACCAGCATTCTTATACTTTTGCAACTCATTAACTTTTAATTGACCTATACCATGCTCTGCACTAATAGAACCCCCAAAATCATGTACTTTACTATGCACCAAATCATAAATTTGCCACTGTAAAGATAAAAGACTTTCTTCTGACTGATCGATAGATTTAAAAACATTATAGTGAAGATTACCATCACCAAGATGCCCAAATACAACTATTTGCACACCATTAAAATGTAATCTAAGAGACTTTTCCATATCACTAAGAAAACTAGGTATTACAGAAACAGGCAAAGATATATCATGTTTAATGCCTTTGCCAAAATCTTTTTCCGCTAATGGTATGCTTTCTCTTAAATGCCACAAAGATGCAAAATGTAAATTGTCAAATGAAATAATTGCATCATCTATATACCCAAGAACAATACACTTCTCTAAAAAAATTTTAATTCTATTTGACATAAAGTCATCAACCTCTCGAATATCACCAATAGCTGATATTTCCAATAAAACAAACCATGGATGGTCAATAAAATCAGTGTCTAATCTATATTTCTTGTCATTTAAAAAATTCAATGACAAGTTTAAACAAAATTGACTAATTAATTCAAAGGCAGTTAAAGATGCATCAAAAACACAACGAGTTTCCATTAGAAATTCAATAGCATTTTCTATAGAAGATAAAGAAACTAAAATAGCCCATTTTTTATCACAAATTGGAAATAATTTTAATGCTGCTGCAGTAATAATACCGAGAGTGCCTTCACTACCAATATACAGATCCCTTAAACTATATCCTGTATTATCTTTTCTGAGTGCCCTTAGCAAATCAATAACATATCCATCAGGACTAACAACCTCTATACCAAGAGTCAGTTCTCTTATATTCCCATATCTGAGAACTTGCGTACCGCCAGCATTTGTTGCCAAATTACCACCAATAGTACAGGTTCCCTCCGAAGCCAAACTTAATGGAAAATATCTATTCTTCTCTAAAGAAATATCCTGTAATTTCTGTAAAGTGCACCCAGCTTCTACAACTATGGAGTTGTTCGATAGGTCTATCTCTCTAATTTGATTAAGTCTAGTACTAGATAATATTATAGAATCTTTCGAATTATTATTAGGTATGCTCCCACCACACAATCCAGTGTTTCCTCCTTGAGGTACGATTGCAATATTATACTGTTTACATAATCGCACAATATTGATAATACTCTGTACACTACTAGGACGAACTATAGCTATAGCATTTCCTTTATAACGACCACGCCAATCAGATAAAAAAGGCAAGGCCTTTTCTCCTGTCAATACATGATCAGAGCCTACTATTGATGATAGAGTGTTTAAAAAGCTCATTGATATACTTTTCTCTTAAATAACTAATTATATGGTAACTAATTCGTTTAACTATTCTTATAATATAAGTTTTTCTCAAACATTTCATAAATATTAGTCAGAAACATATAATCTAGGTTAAGAAACATCTATATACAAATACATGTTTAAAAAATTTATAGAATATAATTAATAACTCTAAGATCTTCTACAATACATGATTGATTATAGTATTATAATTAATATATTTATGACTTTTGGAATTTAATTCACAAAAATTAGAGCAAAAATAAATATAAGAAATTCCAATAAAATATATTATATATAAGACTTTGCATTCGAAGAATATTATATAAATTACATAATAATTCTCATAACGTAAAACACAACATCTTTCACCAAATTCGATAAAACTATATATGTATCAATATACAAAACTATTAGAACACATCTTGAATAACGGGTCTAAAAAAGAAGACAGAACTGGAACTGGAACAATATCAATTTTTGGTTATCAGATGAGATTCGATTTAACAAAAGGATTTCCTCTGGTCACAACAAAAAAAATACATATGAAAAGCATTATTATTGAATTACTTTGGTTTCTAAATGGTGATAGCAATATAACATGGCTACAAGAAAATGGAGTAAGAATTTGGAATGAATGGGCCGATGAAAATGGTAATCTGGGTCCTGTTTACGGAGTCCAATGGAGATCGTGGCCTACCAACAATGGAGAGCATATAGACCAAATAAGTAATCTTATTGATCAAATTAGAAATAACCCCAATTCAAGAAGACTTATTGTCTCTTCTTGGAATGTATCTGATATTAATAAAATGGCATTAGCCCCATGCCACATACTATTTCAAATGTATGTGGCAAATAATAAACTTTCCTGCCAAGTTTATCAAAGAAGCGCCGATGTTTTCTTAGGAGTGCCATTTAATATAGCAAGTTATGCTTTACTAACTCATATGATTGCTCAACAATGCAACCTAGAAGTATCTGAGTTAATATGGACTGGTGGTGATTGCCACATATATAATGATCATATTGAGCAAGCAAAAATACAAATATCTCGTTCGCCTTTAACAATGCCAACATTAAGGATTAATGAAAACCCAGATTCTATATTTCAGTATAAGTATGAATCTTTTGAAATCAAAGATTACAAACATCATCCTCATATAAAAGCTACAGTTGCAGTTTAATAAACAACCGAATTTACACTTATTTATGGAAATAATTATAATAGTCGCATATTCAAAAAATAGAGTTATAGGGCGCCAAAATACTATTCCATGGCATCTAATTGGTGATATGAAACATTTTAAGCAGACAACTATCAATAATCAAATAATAATGGGTAGAAAAACATGGGAATCACTAAAAATAAAACCATTGCCAAATAGAAAAAATATTATTATAACTAATAACACTAGCCTTACATTCAAGGATGGTGTAGCAGCATATTCTTTATATGATGCCATTCAAAAGTGTAGCACTAAACAAAAAGTATTTATTATAGGGGGTGAGCAATTATATAAACAATTCATGCCTTTATCCTCTACCATTATAGCCACTGAAATTCATAATGAATTTCAAGGTGATGCTTTTTTCCCAAAAATAAATAAAAAGTTATGGATAGAAGAAAAAAGAGACCATCAACTACCTGAAAATGGTCTCAAATATGATTTTGTAATATATAAAAAAATAGCAAGAGGACTATTATGGAATAATTATTTTAAACAATCTATATAGTATTGTTTAGTATTATTATCAATTGTTAAGCCATGTATATAGTTTTCAAAACCTGGAAAATTATTATTAAAAATCTGAGCAAACTCTAGGTACTTGATAATAATTTTATTAAATCTTTCACCAGGAATTAGCAATGGAATACCCGGTGGATATGGAGTTAATAAAACACCAGTAACTCGACCCTCCAATTGAGAAATTTCAACCTTTTCTACCTCACGATGAGCAATTTTTGCAAAAGCATCAGATGGCTTCATAACAGGCACCATATCACTCAAATACATTTCAGTAGTTAATCTTGCTACATCATATTTACGATAATCTTCATGTATCAAGTCACATAAATCTCTTAAACCAAGTTTTTCGTATTTTTTATTGATTTTACAAAACTCAGGCAATATTCTCCACATTGGTTGATTACGATCATAATCATCCTTAAATTGTTGCAAAGCAGTTAATAAAGTATTCCAGCGTCCTTTAGTTATCCCAATAGTAAATAAAATAAAAAAAGAGTAAAGACCAGTTTTTTCTACTACAACCCCATGTCCTGTAAGATATTTAGAGACTAGAGAAGCAGGAATCCCAGTTTCATCGAAACTACCTGACATGCTTAACCCTGGTGTAATTATTGTAACTTTAATTGGATCAAGCATATTAAAATTATCAGCTAGCTGACCAAATCCATGCCACTGATTATCAGAGTCAAGCATCCAATCATCCTGACTACCTATTCTATCAGGCATTATTTTATTTGGACCCCATATTTTAAACCACCAGTCATCTTTACCATACTCTGATTCAACTTTGCGCATCGCTCGCCTAAAATCCATAGCTTCTCTTATACTTTCCTCTACCAAGGCAGTTCCACCTGGAGGTTCCATCATAGCAGCAGCAACATCGCAAGATGCAATAATTGCGTACTGTGGAGAAGTAGAGGTATGCATCAAATACGCTTCATTAAAAGAAGCGTGATCAAATTTACTATTCTGTGACTCTTGTACAATAATTTGAGAAGCTTGTGATATTCCAGCTAATAATTTATGAGTTGAATGAGTAGCAAAAACAATTGAGTTTACATTACGTGGTCTTTCTTGTCCTATAGCATGCATATTGCGATAAAAATCATGAAAAGATGCGTGTGGTAACCATGCCTCATCAAAATGCAAGGTATCAACATAACCATCTAAGTATTCTTTTATCATTTCAACATTATATATGACACCATCATAAGTACTTTGAGTTAAAGTTAAAATTCTTGGTTTCTTATTTTCGAGATTCTTAGTAAGTGGATTCTCTTCTATTTTCTTTCTAATATTTGATGGATCAAATTCACTTAGAGCTATTGGCCCAATAATACCAAAATTATTTCTAGTAGGCTTTAAAAACACAGGGATTGCACCAGTCATAATTATTGCATGCAATATAGATTTATGACAGTTACGATCAACCAATACTATATCATTTGCCGCAACATTTGCATGCCATACTATTTTGTTTGATGTAGAAGTACCATTGGTAACAAAATAACAGTGATCTGCATTAAAAATACGAGCAGCATTAATTTCAGAATCAGATATTGGGCCAGTATGATCAAGTAGTTGACCTAGCTCATCAACTGCATTACAAACATCTGCGCGCAACATGTTTTCACCAAAAAACTGATGAAACATCTGACCGACAGGACTTTTTAGAAAAGCTACACCACCAGAATGTCCTGGACAATGCCAAGAATAAGAACCATCCTGCGCATATTTCACTAATTCTCTAAAAAATGGAGGAGCAAGACTAGCTATATAACTATTAGCTTCTCTGATTATATGACGAGCAACAAATTCTGGTGTGTCTTCAAACATATGAATAAATCCATGTAGCTCTCGCAATATATCATTAGGAATGTGTTCTGATGTCCTTGTTTCACCATATAAATAAATTGGTATATCAGAATTACGAAACCTTACTTCCCCTATAAATACTCGCAATTTCTTAATAGCAGTTGCCACATCTTCCGGAGAATCTACATCAAACTCTTCATCATCTATAGAGAGAATGAAAGCACTTGCCCTACTTTGTTGCTGAGCAAAAGAGCTTATATCATTGTAACCAGTTACTCCAATAACCTGCATACCTTGTGCTTCAATAGCATCTGCCAATGCTCTGATTCCTAAACCAGAGGCATTATCTGAACGATAATCCTCATCTATGATAAAAATTGGAAACAAGAACTTCATTTGCATATATCCTAAACAATTTAACTAATGAATCAAATCACAAAAAATTAAAACAACAAAAAATTAAGACCTAGGTAAAGTAACACCAGTTTGTTTTTGATATTTCCCACTACGATCAGCATATGATATTTCACATGTTTCAGCACTTTCTAAAAATAACATCTGGGCGCAGCCTTCACCAGCATATATCTTGGCCGGTAAAGGAGTAGTATTAGAAAACTCTAGTGTTACATGCCCTTCCCATTCAGGCTCTAAAGGAGTTACATTAACAATAATTCCACAACGAGCATAAGTGCTTTTACCCAAACATATAGTAAGTATGTTACGAGGAATTCGAAAGTACTCTATAGTCCTTGCAAGAGCAAATGAATTAGGAGGAATAATACATACGTCACCATAAAAATCTACAAAAGATTTCTCGTCAAAAGCATTAGGATCAACTATAGCATGATTAATATTTGTAAAAATTTTAAATTCCTTTGCACAACGCACGTCATATCCGTAGCTACTAGTACCATAACTAACAATACGACGCCCTTGATTTTCATTTACTAAATAAGGCTCGAATGGGCAAATCATTCCCTCCTTCCCAGCAGCACGAATCCAACGATCACTCTTAATACTCATAATTATTACAATATATTTATACGTTCGTGAATTTTTTGCTCTCAACAAGAAAAAATATTAAAAATATCTTAGTCTTGTTAAGTCGTCTGCAAAAAGAACACTAATCATCAAAAAAAGTTCGGTAAATAAAAGCAACTCCATTTACAGAACCACCTTTCATATCAAAAGACCAACGACGAGAAAGCCTATAACTAATCCTAGCAACTGTTTCACTAGCAACTAACGATTGTTCTAAACTTAAATTTATACCATTGGCAAATTGTTTGCTTAAAACAACAAACTGCGTTGAAAAATCATTGTAACTATCTTTATTAATACCACCAGCTACTATGTGGTCTGGTAAAATGCTACCAGATTTCCCGATTGAACCACTACGAATATCAAAATTACTTAAACCAAACTGCCTGTAAAAAGGTTGTCCTCCACTTAAAAAAGCAGCCCCTACTGAAAGCAAGAAACTAATATCCATAGTTTGTTCATCTGGACCTCTTCCAAGCAACAACCATGATATTTTCTCAACATCGCTAACATTAGGGTAAGATATTAAATCTATAATTGGATGTTGTAACGTGCCTGATATTTTCACACCAGGCTCTACCTGCTTACCTAACCTAACAGCTTCAACATCAATTAATGGATTATCTACACGTCCTTGGAAAGTAAGATTTCCTCTATTAAAACTTAACCTCTGTCCATAAAATTCTATTACTCCATTCTCAGAAGCTGTAACTGTACCTAGACAAGAAAAACGACCATCGTTTTTAAGAGATAATCTAAGTGAGCCTAACAAACCTGTATCAAACCCCAATCCAGTTAAATAGAATCTATCTCCTAAATCAAGTGCTAGATCAGATTTTACTTCTATATCTCTAGAGTTCTCTTTATGGGACTCGAGAATAAATGAATCTAATTTCACATCATCATCTAAAGAAGAGCAGGTTCTAAATGAATCTAAACATACTGATCCTGTATCAATTAGTAACTTTCCACCAACATATATTTTTTTATAAAATAAATCTGTGAATAATCTTCCTGAAATAACAGCATAACAATCTGAACGCTGTAAAATAGGAAATTGTCGCACATCAAATTCTACTCTACTATAATTACGAGAAAAGTCTATATTACCACTAGCTGATATATGACCTTCTGTAATATTTTTATTTATCAAAGTTAAATGATCGCGCACACGTATATCTTGAGGTATCACTCTATAATTAGCAGGAAAAAAGAGACGATTTATAATGAGTTGGCTATTTAATAAATAAGCATCTAAACTACCATCTAATAACCTGATTCCATCATCCACTCTAATTAATTTTAACTTCTCGCCATTAACAAAACCACTAGCAACTAATTCCTTATCAACAAAACCATTTATTTCTATAAGGCTTTTTGCTGCGCCACCAATTTCTACATTGTCTTTTAAAAAATAATTAAATACAGATAAATCTTTTATGTCAGCATTTAATTTTGCAAAAATTTTTTCTTTATCTAAAATTATTAATCCTCTCGAATCAATACTAAAAAACATAGAGCAAAAACCATCAATTATTCCAATTTTTGGATCTTGTATTTTTAATAACATATCTAATTTATTAGTTACATTTTTTATATGTTCTAGATTTATATCCAATAAAAACAATTGATCTAATTGTTCTTTATCATCATTTTCATAAATTCTTAAAGAAAAATCACCAGATAAATTTTTTCCATATTGAACATTCCAACTACCATACATAAATATTTTTTTGGAATTATCAGGCATATCTCTTTCAATTTTAGGCAAATTAAGATTGATGCCAAGTATTTTTGCAAGATCCACAAATATAGAACTATCAAACACTGAATTTTTAAATTGTCCATGCGTTTCCCAACCATTTTGTGTGCCTCTACAACTTTCGCTATTAAAAAGAACCTTGCCATTATCAATAGACTCAAAAATCATATTAAATTGATTTATGGACCAATACCATTCTGAATAATTTTCAATAAGCAATTTAAAGGTTAATAAATCTATAAGAGTTACCCTAAGATTATCTAACTTAACATTTAATCTTGAAATATCTAAATCCCAAGCTATATTCTTATCTTTATTACGAGTGCCTTTAAAATCTGTTTGTATCTTTAGATCTTTCCATTTATAAAAATCACTAAATCTTACCTTATCAAAAAAAGCTTTAACTTCTCCATAATAGCTGGACAAATCTCCAGAAAAGTTAATTTTCATATCAATAGAACCACTAAACTTGTACCAAATTTTCTTAATATCAGGCATTAAAACACTAATACTCAAAATATTTTCACTAATTTCAGTACAACTATTAATCTCAACGTTATTAGACCCAATACTTATTGAACCTTTGAGCCTGTTAACAAGGCATCTCTCCAAAATATCTAAAAAATTAAGATAATTAACATTATTAAAAATTTTAAACCCAATGCCAAAATAACCATTCATTGGGCTATCGCCCCACTTGCTTTCATCATCAATTATAAAATCGACACTAACATCCGTTGTTTTATTATTATTAAAATCTATTTTGACGTCAGAGTTCAGACCAATTATGACCCTAGGGATATTTTCCACAAAAAAAAGACTACTATCTAGACTAGATAAAGAAAGATTAACATTTATTTCATTTCTTATATTATTTGCCATAAAGGAAATAGAACCAGAATTCCTAAATTGATATAAATCAATGCTTACTTTCTTAATTTCAAAACCTGATCTTCTCTGTAAGACAATTGCACTATTAGCTACCATCTCACTATTCTCAGCATTTATAGCCATAATAATTTGATTAAAAGAACCAGTGGCTTTGACTTGTACTGAAGAATCAAATAAAGCAGGATTCAAAAAACCATATGCATCATCCTGCGTACTCATAAAACTATTAATTTTATTTTCAAGCCTAAGCTCTGAATTAAATACAATAGACTTTTGACTTTCAAATGCTAAATATCCAGTTAAATTGCTATCAAATCTATTAGTCTTAATTTCTAAATTATTTATAGAACATACTGATTTCTTTTGATCAATCTTAAAATTAGCAAATAGTTTTCTTAACTGCACATCACCAAGAAATTTATTACTATACTTTAGAAGAATATTTTCTATATTAATATTATCTACTTCTATAGCAAAAAAAGATTTGTTATCTGATGTAACTGTATTATTTTTATATTTATTTGCATTTCCTCTATCTTCCAATACCTCTATGCATAACGAAGAAATTGACAAGTCAGTAATCTTAAAAAGACCTCTAAATAAAGACTCTAGTTTTATGTTAATATGCAAATTTTCTATTTCTATTTCTGAGTTTAAAACAGTTAAATGCAAGTTTTTTAAATTCAAACCATTAATAACTGTACCGTTAACAATAGATACTCTACCTCCAAAATGATTAGCAACGACACCAACTAGCATTTTGCTACCACTGCTGGAAAAAACAACCCAAAAAACCATACCACATATAACAGCTACAAAAATGGAAAAGATTGGTAGCATCCAACTAAAAAAAATACGAATTCTTTGGCGAAAATCACTCAAAATACAATTCCTAACGAAAAATGTAATTTCAGATCATGATTCCTATAGCCATAAGCTAAATCCAATGATAATGGACCAGCTGGAGTACGCACTCTTAACCCAATACCATAGCCTAGGGCTAATCTCATCTGATTAACAAAATTAAAAGCATCACCCAAATCAATAAAATAACTATATCCAAATCTTTCATTAAAATAATGATTATATTCAGCACTTACAACAGACATCATACTAGCACCAACAACTGCAAATCCTCGCTGAGAACCTATGCTTTGATAAGTGTAACCCCTAATAGATCTAGCTCCACCTATGCGAAAACCAAAATCGTCTGGGATTAATATTTGATTATTAGATGGCCATATCTTACCAAATTCCGCCCTCAAAGTTGCAACACCATTATTAAAAATAGGCCACCAATATTGAGACCTGAATTTTATGCGGGCATATGGAATAATTTTATTTAAAGATAAACCTATAGCCATACTCATAGCTGAGATATTACCTTTTTTAGGATTATATTTACTATCTACATGAACACGAGAAATAGAAAAGGTATTAGTAACTGTAGGCAAAGAAAAATTACAGTCATGCTTTACGTCGATATAGTCATATGCCAGTAAAGATTGGTAACTAGTTTCATAACTTATGCTGTTTTTATCTTGATAAATACTATTATACCCATTATTTGATCTTGTAAAACCAAAAGCAGAACGAGTTACTTTTAATCCATGAGCATCGGAAGTATCCCATAAAACTCCGAAAGAGTCTCTTTTCCCATTAGCTCTTGGCAACAAATTTATATCAACAAACAACCTTTTATGTAATCTATCGACCCCCACTCCGGAAGATAAAGTTACAGGAAAATCTCTAAGCATATTTTGCTTATAAACGCTTTCAAATCTTAACCCTGCTGCTCCATCATCAATTCCAATAGAAGATACCATCTGTTTTAAAGGTGACTCAATAACTATTACATGAACTGGTAAAGTAACCTCATCTTTATTATCATAACTAGATAAATTAAGCTGACTGGAATTTATTGTTAAATTATTATCAAAATTAAACAAACCATATTTATCTTCATGGCTACCACTAAAAATATTCTTCTTAAAAAGATTATCATGCATTGAGTCAATAGTTATAAATGCACCGCTAAAAAATTTTGTTGACTGCAGGTACTGTTGCCAATCATCTAACAAATCCTGATTAAAAGGTTTGTTCTCTTTATAATTTGTATATCTACAAACTAGACTGGATGGAATTTTCACAAAACCATGGGTATGAACTTCACCAGTTAAAACAAGCGGACCGCTATCTATTACTAATGACAATTCCACTTCTGATGTTTCTGTATCTATTTTAGCTTCAGAATTAGTTATTTTAGCTAATAAAAAGTCTCTAGATGTTACAGAATCTAACAATTTTTTTTTAGCACTAGCCCAGTCATTGTTTGTAAAAACATTACTAACTGGAAGAGCCCAACTAGTACTTAACTTCTCTATACGATCTTCGTAATCACTATAACTAATGCGACCTGTAAACCTTAGATTTACTTTTGAAACTATAGCCCGTTTGCCAGAAATAATACTAATCTTCCATTTTTCATTACAACCTTTGTTATTAACATCAAAGTTTACTACCGGGCAAAAATAGCCATCAGCTGCCAAAGATGTCATAACAGAATCATAAGCTCTACGGCGCAGTCTATTAATTTCCCCTCCATCTTGATCCTCAATTAACTTAGCAATAGAACGTACAGAATTCAAAGTTGCATCTACAACTTCTCTAGGTAAATCTTCAGATTCAATTAAAATTTCAGTATGACCAAATGCATATGAAAAAGACATTATTAAAAATTGTAGAATTACAAATATATTGATTATAAAACGATTCATTTTATATTTTTACAATTATCTGGATACTATAGGTGGAAAAATATTCCTATCGTTCTTTGGCAAAAGAGCTATCTGCTTTGATAAATTAATAGACATATCTAAGTACTTATTAGCAATATTTGTTAATGGATTATTAAATATTAAAAATTCTCCAATATCAGACTGACTACGAATATAATTATCAAATGGCAACTCTCCTAGCAATGGCACATCATACTGTGCAGATATACGCTTGCCTCCACCACTGCCAAAAAGATTGCTGCCATTCATACAATGAGGACAGACATAAGAAGACATATTCTCTATAATTCCAAGTATTCTAGTTCCAACTTTCTTATACATCTTTATACAACGTCTGACGTCCATTAAAGATACATCTTGTGGTGTAGTAACTATAACTGTTCCTACAACAGGAACATTTTTTGCAAGACTAAGTGCAATATCACCAGTTCCTGGTGGCATATCTACGATCAGATAATCCAGGTCACACCATTTGGTTTTACTAACTAGCTGTTCGAATATTTTCGTAATCATTGGCCCACGTAATACAGCCGGTGAATCATAATCCAATAAAAAACCTAATGAATTTAATTGAATACCGTGCTTAATAATTGGAACCATTCTATCATGTTCAATAATTTCAGGTTGATCACTAACTCCCATAATTATAGGGATACTAGGACCATAAATATCAGCGTCAACTATACCTACTCTGGCTCCCAACAAATATAATGAATAGGCCAGATTAGCAGAAACAGTACTCTTTCCAACCCCTCCTTTTCCCGACACAACAGCAATAATATTCTTAACGCCTGTATATGATTTTAGTAAGTTGCTAGTTACATGTGTCATAACTTGCCATGTAATATTAATATATACTTTTAAAACACCTATGCTTTCAAGAGCATGAACGATCTTTTCCTTCATTAATACATCTATGGACTGATTTACTGGATAATTTAACTCCAAATTTATTATTACCAATCCTTCATTTACATCTATAAGAACCTTAGAATATTTATTTAAAATATCTATACCATTATGATCTTTTATACTATGTAATATGGCTCTAATTTGTTCTATAGTTGTACTCATTTAAAATAAACTCACAATTTCAAAAAAAAAATCATTATAATAAGAATAAATATCTATGATTAAGCAAACAAATATTTAACAATATAAAGGATATCTAATATAAAATATATTATCATCCATCATACATTAAGTATGAATGCTATTCATAGGCAATACAAGAAACACATCAAATTTATAATAATTATATGCAACGCACTCTCTTTGTTACCACTGCTTTACCTTATGCCAACGGCTCTTTGCATCTTGGACATATCATGGAATATATACAAGCTGACATATGGGTAAGATCTATGAGAATGTCTGGCCACAAGGTATATTTTATCGGAGCAGATGATGCTCATGGCGCACCTATTATGTTGAAAGCGGAAGCAGAAGGAATATCTCCAAGAGAACTAACAACTCGTTATTCATTGGAAAGACCATTATATTTGAATGGATTTTATGTAGATTTTGATTATTGGCACTCAACAGATTCAGAAGAAAATAAAGAACTAGCCATAGAAATATATAAACATCTTAAAGAAAATAATTTGATTGAACTACGAAGTATAAATCAATTCTATGATCCAGTAAAAAAAAATGTTCCTTGCTGATAGATATATAAAAGGAGAATGCCCCAAATGTCACTCTAAAGATCAATATGGCGATTCTTGTGAATCTTGTGGATCTACATATAAACCAACAGAGCTAATAAATCCTTATTCTTCTCTTACAAAAGCAACTCCAGTATTCAAATCTTCTGAACATTTATTTTTTAAATTATCTAGCAAGGAATGTGTTGATTTTTTAATAGAGTGGACTACAAGCAAGAATAAACAAGGAAAGAAAAAATTACAGGATCAAGTCTTCTCTAAAATACAAGAATGGTTAGGATCAGATCCTTCTAATGTAAATCTAAACGACTGGGATATTTCCAGAGATGCACCTTATTTTGGAATAGAAATACCAGATTTTCCAAAAAAATATTTTTACGTTTGGTTAGATGCTCCTATTGGCTATTTAGCTTCTATGAAAGCATTTTGTAAAAAAAGTAACATTGATTTTGATGAGATTTTAGATCCCAATAATAATGTAGAACAAATTCATTTTATTGGCAAAGACATAATATACTTTCACGCTCTTTTCTGGCCAGCTATGCTAAAATTTTCTGGAAGAAAAACACCTGATGAAATTAATGTTCATGGTTTTATCACTGTGAATGGAGAAAAAATGTCCAAGAGTCGTGGCACAGGAATCTCCCCATTATTATATTTAGAATTAGGCCTAAATCCAGAATGGCTAAGATATTATCTATCATCAAAATTAAACTCCAAAATAGAAGATATAGACTTTACTATTGATGATTTTATAAGAAAGATAAATAGCGATTTGATAGGTAAATATATTAACATTGCAAGTCGCACATGCCAATTAATAGCAAAATATCTTGGTGGCAAACTTAACTATTACGAAAAAGAAAAAGAGCTATCACAAGAATTATATTTGCGCACAGAAATAGTTAGAAAAAACTTAGAAGATCGTGAATACAGCAGAGCTATTAAAGAAATAATGTCCTATGCTGATTACACAAATCAGTGTTTTGATAATGAAAAACCTTGGGAAATTGCAAAAAAAATAGAGGATACTAATTGTAGTTATTATAAAAAATTACAATTTATTTGCTCTTGCACATTAGCTAGATTCAAAGCACTATCAATAATGTTAAGTCCTATATTGCCTAAAACATCTAAGAAAATATCTATTGATCTATTTGGCATGAAAAAAGATTTTGATTGGGCTGATATCCAAGAACTACCATTAACTATAAATAAATTTGAGCATCTGATGCAACGGGCAGAAAAAGAACAACTTATAAAATTATTTGAAAACACTCAATCTACAATTGAAAATATGGATCACAAACAAGAAAACCCATCTATTAACATAGAAGACTTTATGAAAATAGATCTAAGAGTAGCAAAAATTACTAAATGTGAAGAAGTAAAAAATTCTGAAAAACTACTACAATTAACACTAGATATAGGTAACAATGAACCTAGCAAAAATGTTTTTTCAGGGATAAAGTCCTCATATAAACCTGAAGAACTTGTTGGAAAACTAACTATTTTTGTTGCTAATCTGAAACCAAGGAAAATGAGATTTGGCATTTCAGAAGGAATGATTCTAGCTGCAAGCAATAAGGAAGAAACAGATAACAAAAAAATTTATCTCATAGAACCAGATAGCGGAGCCTTCCCTGGTATGAAAGTAAGCTAAATTTCCTAAAAACTTAGGAATGGACATTTAAAATGTACACATAAAAATATAACCTATTAAACAAACATGGAAAATAATCTTTCATTACCAAGTGCAGAAGATATTGTACTCGCATCTAAAAGAATTGCTGATTATGTTTGTAAAACACCAGTTTTAGTATCTCCAGATATTAACGATATATTTAATGCTGATTTTTTTTTCAAATGTGAAAACCTACAAATTACAGGAGCATTTAAATTTAGAGGGGCATTTAACGCTTTAGCAAATCTAAAAACTCAAGAAAAAAAACTAGGAGTTATTACTTTTTCATCCGGTAATCATGCACAAGCAATAGCAAAAGCATCTGAAATATTAGGTATCAAATCAACTATTCTTATGCCCACAGATGCTCCTAAAATTAAAATATACAATACCAAAAAATATAAAAACTGCAACATAATACTATACGATAGATATAATGATGATAGAGAACAAATATTAGACCAATTAGTAAAAAAAACTGGAGCCATCCCAATTTCTTCATATAATAATAATGATGTAATAGCTGGATCAGGAACAGTAGTAAAAGAACTATTCGAAGAAGTTCATAATTTAGATGCTGTATTTATGGGAGTAGGAGGTGGAGGTTTATTATCTGGATCATCATTATATATAAAAGAAAAAAATCCACTATGTGACGTATATGGCGTAGAACCTATCAATGCTAATGATGGACAAATATCATTAAAAACAGGGATTTTAACTAGAATAAGTACACCTCAAACTATAGCCGATGGAGCACAAACTCAATCTCTAGGAGAAAAAAATTTTTATATCATTCAGAAATATGTGAAAGATATTTTAACAGTAAGCGACTCACAACTAATAGAATCTATGTCTACACTAGCAAATAAACTAAAAATGATTGTAGAACCAACAGGTTGCTTAGGGTTTGCTGCCATACAAAACATCAAAAACGAAATTAAAAATAAAAGAATAGGAATAATAATTACTGGTGGCAATATAGATTTGATAAATTTTATACATCTGATACAATCAAACGTGTAAATTGCAACAATATATCTCAAATGGTATACAAAATGAAAATTCAACTTAACGGCAAAGAATTAAATATTCAAAATAATATTTCCATATTGGAGCTACTATCAAGCTTACAGCATGATAACAAAAAAATAGCAATAGAATTAAATAGCAATATCATACCAAAACATAAATACAATGAAACATTCTTAAAAAACGAAGATGTTGTGGAAATAGTATCAGCTATAGGTGGTGGTTAATATAGGAATTAACGCTCTACTTAAAAAAATTATTAACCCCTGTTATAGAACGAAAAATTTTACCAAAACCGTTCTTTTTAATTTTTTTAACTATCGACTGCATTTGATCTAACTGTTTAATTAAGTTATTAACATCTTGAACTGTTGTTCCTGATCCTTTGGATATCCTACGTTTCCTAGATGACTTTATTATGTCTGGTTTACTCCTTTCTAATAAAGTCATGGAATTAATGATGGCCTCTGTTTTGATAATCATTTTATCAGGATTGTTGCTTCCTAAAGCTCGACTAGGAATTTGTAGCCCTTCTGGCAGTTTATCTAACAAATCACTCATAGAACCAATTTTCTTCATTTGAGAAATTTGTTCATAAAAATCATTAAAATCAAATTTATCCTTAGATTTCAATAAATTTATCGTTCTATTATTATCATTAAAATCTATATTCTTTTGAGCTTGTTCAACTAGAGAAAGAATATCTCCCATACCTAGTATTCGACTAGCCATACGATCTGGATGAAATAATTCTAACCCATTTATTTTTTCTGATACACCAACAAGCTTCAATGGTCTTCCTGTGACTTTACTCACAGACAAGGCTACCCCACCTCTAGAATCACCATCTAACTTTGTTAAAATAATCCCAGTTATTGGAACAACTTCAGAAAATGCTTTGGCTGTATTTATAGCATCTTGCCCTTGCATAGAATCAACAATAAATAATGTTTCAATAGGACTAACTATTTTATGTAATGACTTTATTTCATTCATCATAAAATCATCTATGCCAAGACGACCAGCTGTATCAAAAATAACAATATCATAATAATGACGGCGAGAATAATCTAAAGCTTCAATAGCTATATCACATGGTTTTAAAGATGTTTTAACATCAAAAAAATCTACCTCTATCTGATTAGCTATAATATTTAATTGTTCTATTGCTGCTGGACGATATATATCAGTACTAACTAAGAGCACCTTTTTTTTACCTGTTAGTTTTCCATTTCTAACATGATGACCATTTTTAAACCAATATGCCAATTTTCCAGCGGTCGTAGTCTTTCCTACTCCCTGCAGACCAACCATAAGAATAATAGCAGGAGGTTTAGAATCCAAAGATATCTCTGTAGAATATTCTCCAAAATCCCCACCAATAGCTCTAACTAATTCTTTATGAACAATACTAACCAATACTTGCCCAGGATTTAAACTATCAACAACTTCAACACCAAGACACTTTTTCTTAATACTATCTATAAAATCTTTAACTACAACAAAAGAAACATCTGCCTCTAATAAAGCTATTCGTATTTCGCGTAACATATCGCTAGTATTCGTTTCAGTTAAACGAGCCTCTCCCTTTATTTTTTTTATAATTTTTGAAAATCGTTTAGTCAAATTATCTAGCATATATATTTATATAAAATCATGAACCAAGTAGTTAAAAAGAGTTGCAAATTATATTGCAAACTCTTTTTAAGACAATTTTTATTAGGTTTTTAAAAGAATACTATTTAAACATCTGACAAAAGCAACTGGGTCATTTAAATTGCCTCCACTAGTCAGGATTGCCTGATCAAGCAACAAATTTGACCATTGCTCAAAATCAGCATCATCTAAATCACTTAGTTTCTTAAAAAAATCATGATCTGGATTTACTTCCAAAATCAATTTAGAATCTGGCGGATTTTGTCCTGCAGCCTTCAAAATACGAACCATATGAGGACTTAGTTCATTTTTTTCTACAAGAATACATGCAGGAGAATCTATCAAACGAGAAGAAACCTTGACAGATTTAACGCGATCTTTCAACAAGTTTTCTATTTTCGTTATGATTGATTTTGAAGATTCTGATATCTCAGCAGGGTTCTTTATATCCACTTCACCACTAATTTTACTTACATCAAAACCTTCTTTTGCTATAGAAATAAGAGGCTTTCCATTAAAATCCCTCAAATGAGAGATCATCCATTCATCTATTCTATCAGGCAATAATAAAACCTCTATATTATTTTTGCGGAATATCTCCAAATGCGGACTGTTTTTAGCAGCCATTAAAGAATCAGCAGTAATATAATATATACCTTCTTGCTTCGAATCCATTCTAGATACGTATTCAGAAAGAGATGTATATTGACTATCATCTTCACCATAGGTTGAAACAAATCTTAACAATTTAGCAATTTTTTCCTGATTGGCAAAATCCTCTCCTATACCTTCTTTAAGAATCTGACCAAACTCATTCCAAAATATATTGTAATCTTCTGCCTTGTTTTTTGCTGCATCATCTAACAAACCTAATATTCGTTTAATGGATGCTTCTTTTATAGAAAATATATCTTTACTTTCTTGCAAAATTTCTCTAGAAACATTCAATTCAAGATCTGACGTGTCTATAATACCTCTCACAAAACGTAAATATCTTGGAAGCAATTGTTCTGAGTCATCCATAATAAATACACGCTTTATATACAGCTTAATACCATGACTACTATCTCTATCCCATATGTCTAATGGAGCATGTTTTGGAATGAAAAATAACTGTGTATATTCGCTACGACCCTCTATTTTATTATGAGTCCAAAACAATGGGTCTTCAAAATCATGGAATAAAACTTTATAAAACTCTTTATATTCACTTTCAATAATATCAGACTTTGGTCTTGCCCATAATGCATTAGATTTATTAACTATTTCTAGATCATTGGTTTGAATTTGTGTTTTTTTCTCATCGTCCCACTCTTCTTTAAACATGTATATAGGCAAAGATATATGGTCAGAATATTTATGCAAAATTTCTCTTAACCTCCAACCATTTAACAAATCAAATGAGTCTTCTTTTATATGTAGTTCAATATCAGTTCCATGTGTCTCACGATTTGACTCAGAGACAATGAACTCACCTAACCCATCAGATTCCCAACTAACAGAAAACTCTTTGCTTAATCCAGCTTTAAGAGTAGTCACTTTAACCTTATCTGCTATAATAAAAGAAGAATAAAACCCAACACCAAATTGACCAATTAATTGAGCATCTTTTTGTTTATCTCCACTTAAACTTTTAAAAAAATCTTTAGTGCCAGACTTTGCTATAGTCCCTAGATTATTAATAACTTCCTCTCTAGACATACCTATTCCATTATCAGAAATAGTGATGGTATGTTTATCTTTGTCATAAGAAACAATTATGCTAAATTTTGAATCTTTAGATAAAAGATCAGGATTGTCTAAAGATTCAAAACGCAACTTATCACATGCATCCGACGCATTAGAAACTAACTCTCTCAAAAATATTTCTTTATTACTGTATAGGGAATGTATCATCAAATGAAGCAATTGTTTTACTTCAGCTTGAAAACTCATTTTTTCAGATTGACTATTTTGGCTCATAATTAAGGAATAAGAATTAAATTAAAACAATTAAATTAAAAATATCATAATTTTAGTATGGAGATGATGCATAATTTTTCAAGAGCGTGTATAATTCATTATTGTTGTTGCCCAGGTGGTGAAATTGGTAGACGCAGGGGACTCAAAATCCCCCGCCGAGAGGCATGCCGGTTCGAGTCCGGCCCCGGGCACCAATATATTCTTTAATCATTATTGATTTTCTGATGTTGATTTTTGTTTCTAATGCTTGAAACCCATTCACGCCATATAGAAACTATCAATGCCATCAACACAGGGCCGATAAACAGTCCTATCAAACCAAGTGTTTTTAAACCTCCTACCAAACCAAAGAATGTTGGTAAAAAAGGTAGTTTTACTGGACCACCTACCAATTTAGGTCTAATGGTCTTGTCAACAATGAATAATTCTAAAGTGCCCCAAATAAATAAACCTATGGATGCAAACATTCTACCTGATGCTAATAAATATAATGAAACCATGGTAAATATAAAAGGAGCTCCACCAGGCACTAAAGCTAAAAAACATGTAATCAAACCCAAGGATACAAATGAAGGCACACCAGAAACCCAATAAGCAAATCCAAGAATTACTCCTTCGCCCATTGCAATAAGAGCCATTCCTGTCACTGTAGAACTTATCATTGCTGGAACTAAGCGTGATAATTGAATCCATCTATCAGGCAACATGCTTTTCCCAAGAACATCTATCTGAGATAAAATATTCTTACCATCTCTGTACACAAAAAACAGCGTAATCAACATAAAAAAAATTGATAACAATGAATGAAAAACATTTCCTGTAGCAGACAACAACATACGATATATATTACCAAGATGTTCTCCACTTATCATCTGTACTGTTTTGCCCAAAGCATATGACTCACCAAAATACAAATTCCAATAATCTGATAATTTATCTCCTAAAAGAGGTATAGAAGATATCCATATAGGAATTTCTATTCCATTTCTATTAGCTGTAATTGCCCATTTTATGAAAACACTTGCTTCATGAACTGTATAAGCAAATGCCCATGTAATAGGAATAACTAAAACCAATAAAAAAAACAATAAAGAAACAGAAGCAGCTAATGTATTCCTACCACCAAGCATATACAAAACACGATGGTAAATTGGCCAGCTAGCTAAACCAATAATCAAAGCTGCTAAAGAAGGCATTAAAAAACTTTTTATGAAATACAGTCCCGTTACTATAATCAATAATAATAACCAACGAACTATCAAAAATGGTGGCAATACTGGAGACATAAGGCAACTTAAAAAAATATAAATATTAGGCCTTACTTCCTTAAAGAAGTAAGGCTATTAACTTCAGAGTAATTAACACTTATCAAGTTTGGATATGTCTCGTACAGCACCACAATCAGCTGAAGTAGCAAGTAGAGCATATGCTTTCAATGCATTAGAAACAAAACGATCACGATTTAATGGTTTCCATGCCTTATCACCTTTTGCTAACATTGAGTTACGACGACGAATCAATTCTATATCAGTAATTAAAAGACTAATTTTTCTATTAGGTATATCTATAGATATATCATCCCCTTCTTCAATTAAAGCAATAGACCCTCCCTCAGCTGCCTCAGGAGAAGCATGTCCTATAACTAACCCAGATGATCCACCTGAAAACCTACCGTCAGTAAACAAGGCACATGTTTTACCTAATCCTTTTGATTTCAAGTAGGAAGTCGGATACAACATTTCCTGCATTCCTGGTCCTCCTTTAGGACCTTCGTATCGAATCACAACTATATCACCTGCTAAGATCTTATCTCCTAAAATTGCTTCCACTGCAGAATCTTGACTCTCAAAAACACGAGCTCTTCCTTGGAAAATTAATTGTGACTCATCAACACCAGCCGTTTTAACTATACAACCTTTTTCTGCTATATTGCCGTATAAAACAGCTAAACCACCATCTTTAGAATATGCATTTTCTAGATTACGTATACAACCTGAAACACGATCAATATCCAAATCATCAAAATAAGAATCTTGACTAAAAGCTTCAGTTGTTCTTATACCACCAGGAGCAGCTTTATAAAAAGTTTTTACTTCTTCAGAAGGAGAATCTGCTAGATCCCATTTTTTTATAACATCACCTAATGTTCCACCATTTATATTAACTGTGGAGAGATCTAATAGATTTGCTCTGGAAAGCTCCCCTAATATTCCCATAACACCGCCAGCTCTATGTACATCTTCTATGTGATATTTGCTAGTAGCAGGTGCAGATTTACATAAACATGGAACTTTTCTAGATATCCTGTCTATGTCAACCATTGTGAAGTTAACACCAGCTTCCCTTGCTGCAGCCAATAAATGTAGCACTGTATTGGTAGATCCACCCATAGCAACATCTAGAGCCATAGCATTTTCAAAAGATTCTTTGGTTGCTATACTCCTTGGTAAAACAGAATAATCTTCTTTCTTATAATAACGATCACATAAATCGACAATTAAACGACCAGCTGACTTAAATAATTCTCTTCGTTTAGCATGTGTAGCCAATAATGTTCCATTTCCAGGTAACGCCAATCCAATCACTTCTGTTAAGCAATTCATAGAATTAGCTGTAAACATACCAGAACAAGAACCACAAGTTTGACAGGCAGATCTCTCTGTTTCTTCTACAACCTCATCACTGATATTAGAATCACCAGCAACTATCATGGCATCAACAAGGTCTATTTTAGATATAACATTATTTACAACGGAAACAATTTTACCTGCTTCCATAGGACCACCAGAAACAAAAACAGTAGGAATATTTAACCTCATAGAAGCCATCAACATTCCAGGTGTAATTTTATCGCAATTTGAAATGCATACCATCGCATCAGCACAATGAGCATTTACAACATATTCCACAGAATCAGCTATTAATTCTCTAGAAGGTAATGAATACAACATCCCTCCATGACCCATAGCAATTCCATCATCTATAGCGATAGTGTTAAACTCTTTAGCAACACCACCACTTGATTCAATTTCTTTTGCGACCAACATACCTAAATTGCGCAAATGAACATGACCTGGCACAAACTGTGAAAAAGAATTTACAACAGCAATAATTGGTTTTCCAAAATCGCTATCTTTCATCCCAGTAGCTCGCCATAAAGCGCGTGCACCGGCCATATTGCGACCATAAGTAGAAGTACGTGAACGATAATGTGGCATGACTCAAACCTATAATATATTTACATTAAAAAAATAAACAAACTGTTACTTGGAATTATTCTACATTAATCCACGATTCCCAACCACTTTTACGTAAAATACATGATGGACAATTTCCGCAACCATATCCCCAACCGTTTAATTTAGAACGATCTCCAATATAACAAGTATGAGTATCTTTAATAATAATATCTATGAGTTTATGACCACCTATATCTTTTGCAAAAGCCCATACCTGACTCTTATTCTTCCACATTAAAGGGGTTTCTAAAATAAAATCTTTACCAAAACCAAGACTCAGTGCCACCTGTTGTGATTTAATACTATTATCTCTACAATCAGGATAACCAGAAAAGTCTGTCTGTCCCATGCCTCCGACTATTGTTTCAATTCCTATTTTATACCCTAGTGTCGCAGCCAAATTAAAAAACAATAAATTTCTTCCTGGCACAAAAGTATTTGGCATTCCATTATTTGTCTCAATACTAGTATTACTAGTTAATGATGTTTCCAAAAATTTTTTTATGAAATCTATTTCAACTAAATAACCACTACCTAGTTTCTTATCCCATGCTGGGAATGATGATCTAATAGACTCTAATACTTTTGATCTAGCAATCAGCTCAACATTATGACGCTGACCATAATCAAATGAAATAGTTTCGACTTCATCATAAACATCTAGAGCCCAGGCTAAACAAGTAGTAGAATCTTGACCTCCTGAAAACAATACTAATGCCTTATTACTTACTTTCATTATCAGTTACCTTTTATATGTAATAACTTATATCTATTTTCATTATTTGTATATTTTTTAAAACTAAAAACACTTATACTTGTACTATCAAACAATAAGAAAAAACAAGTATTTTATTTATTAAACAACCAAAGACACCGTTAAAAAATGTACTCTGAAGAATCTCGAAAATCACATCTACACTCTGAAATAAGATTATTAGGAAAAATCCTAGGAAATGTTATACAAGAATGTGAAGGCAAAAGACTTTTTAACACAATAGAAACCATAAGAAAAGTTGCTATCAATATAGAAGAAAATAGTGAAATTCTTAATAATGAAAAATTAGAAAAGCTAATCAATGAATTAGATAGTAATGACACCAACTATGTTGCTAGAGCTTTTGGGTTTTTACTACAATTATTAAATATATCTGAGGATTTAGATCAAAATCGTAGGCAAAAAGAAATAGATGCTTCTTCGGAAACAATGCAGAGAGGAAGTTTAAAAGATATTGTACAAAAACTAATAATTAATAATGTAACGTCATCGGAAATTTCTGAAATATTAGAATCTTCTTGCATAATGCCTGTACTTACAGCCCATCCAACAGAAATACAACGCAGAAGTATCCTAGATTCACACTGGAATATTGCAGATAAGCTATCTCAGCGTTATCTGGCCCAAACAAATGATGAGAAAAATGATATAGATTATGAGCTTACTGGTTATATTTCAATGCTCTGGCAAACTAGAATGCTTCGGTATTCACGTCTAACAGTGATAGATGAGATAGAGAATGCCTTGTCTTATTACAAAAGCACTTTCTTATTTGCAATACCAAAACTATACAATGAATTAATAAATATTATTAACCAAAAATACAACAAAGCAGTTCTACCTGATTCCATTAATCCTTTTCTAAGAATGGGTAGTTGGATAGGTGGAGATAGAGATGGAAATCCTTATGTAGATGAAAAAACATTAAAACAAGCAGCAATAAAACAATCTACTGTTATTCTTGAACATTACTTAAAAGAGATATATGCATTAAAAAAAGAATTATCCATAAGTTCACTCTTGATAAAAGTAGATGATGAACTTTTGTTTCTTGCCAATAGAAGCGGAGATGAATCTAGTCATCTGATAGATGAACCTTATCGTCGTGCATTAATAGGAATTTACTCAAGATTAGCTTCCACTTCAAAAAAACTAATTGGATTAAATCTTGCTAGAAGAGATACTATACAAGCCCATCCTTATTCTAACCATGAAGAGTTTTATAAAGATCTAACTATCATTCATAAATCACTTGTTCATAACCATGGAAAAACAATTAGTGCTCTAAGATTAAAAAAATTACGTCAGTCTGTCAGAGTCTTTGGCTTCCATCTAAGCACTATAGATTTGAGACAGAATTCAGATGTGCACGAAAGAGTTCTTGAAGAACTCCTTCAAAAAGCTGGTGTATATCTAGAAGGTAAAAATAAGTACTCAGAACTAGACGAAGATTTAAAAGTAGAGCTTCTCATAAAAGAATTAAATCAAGGAAGACCTCTCCTATCTCCATGGATAAATTATAGTGAAGAAACAAACAAAGAACTAAATATTTTGAAAACAGCTGCTGAAATTAGATCTTTATTCGGGAAGCAATCTATACAACACTCTATAGTATCTCATACAGAAACACTAAGTGATCTATTGGAAGTTTTATTGTTACAAAAAGAAACTGGGTTAATACCACCTATATTTAGTGATACTGAACAGGACAATGGGTTAATGATTGTCCCTTTATTTGAAACGATAAACGACCTGCAAAACAGCTCTAAAATTATGGCTGCATGGCTAGATATTCCAGAAATAAAAACAAGAATTACTAATGCACAACACAATACTCAAGAAGTAATGTTAGGATACTCTGATAGTAATAAAGATGGAGGATATTTAACATCAAACTGGTCTTTATATCAAGCAGAAAGATCATTAGTTAACGTATTTAATGCTAGAGGCATAAAACTTAGGCTATTCCATGGACGAGGAGGATCAGTTGGACGTGGAGGTGGATCTAGTTTTGACGCCATAATGTCTCAACCTCCAGGAACGGTATCAGGTCAAATTAGATTGACAGAACAAGGAGAAGTTATTCAAGGAAAATATAACAATGCAGAAGTAGGAAAATGGCATTTGGAACTACTAACCTCTGCAACTCTAGAATCAAGTTTATGTATAGATAGAAAGATTGCCTCTCAAGAAGATTTGCATATCAAACAATTTGGCGACGTTATGTCAAGTATGTCTGAATATGCACAAAGACTATATTGTGATTTAGTTTATTTAAATCCAGGCTTCTCAGAATATTTCTTTTCCTCAACTCCAATAAATGAAATATCAGCTCTTAATATAGGATCAAGACCTTCTTCTCGTAGCAAAAATCAAAATATAGAGGACTTAAGAGCAATACCTTGGAGTTTTTCCTGGGCTCAATGTCGACTAATGATACCTAGCTGGTATGGAATAGGATCTGCTATAGAGCATTATATAGAGTTTGGTAACAAGTCAACAACAAAGTCTAAACAAGAAAGACTTGACCAGTTAAGGGCCATGACTAAAGAATGGCCTGCATTCAAGACATTATTATCTAACATGGAAATGGTATTAGTAAAATCTAATATTAAAATCGCTTCTTGCTACTCAAAACTAGTTAAAAATGAATTTTTAAGAAGCAGCATATTTAATAATATAAGCACGGAACATGATAAAACAATAAAAATGCTTCAACTACTGACACAAAGAGATCTATTAGAAGATAATCCTACTTTGCTATCTAGACTAAATGATAGATTCGTATATATTGACCCATTAAACTATCTACAAATTGAATTAATTAAACGATATAGATCACAACAAGATTACCTATCAATTAATGAAATAGAAAAAATACAACGAGCTATACACTTAACTATTAATGGAATAGCTGCAGGATTAAGAAATTCTGGATAATAACTTCTTATTACTCGACAAATAAATACAACAGTTTATAATTGTTCTCATTATAAACTGTTGTATAAAACCTTATAACGCACAAAAAACTAAATCTAAGTGAATATGTTTCCTAAAAGACTATTAGATGGCTATTTCTCCTTTAGAAATGGAAAGTTAGCTAGTGAAAAAACTAGATACAAAGAGCTAGCAACCTCTGGTCAAAATCCAGAAATAATGATTATAGGATGTTGTGATTCAAGAGTGTCTCCTGAATTAATCTTCGACTCAAAACCAGGCGAAATGTTTGTAGTTCGTAATGTTGCCAACCTAGTCCCTCCTTATGATAAAGATCCTAATTCTTCTTATCATGGAACTAGTGCAGCTATAGAATTCGCTGTAAGCGCTCTAAATATAAAACATATAGTAGTATTAGGTCATGAATCATGTGGCGGAATAAAATCTTTCATAGAAAACAAAAAACCTCTAAGCACTGTAGACTTTATAGGCAAATGGATGTCCCAAATTGCCCCAGTATCTTCTTCACTAAATATAAACAACCAATACAATAAAGAAAATAGCAAAAAATTAGAGCTTGGGGTGATATCACATAGCATTAATAATTTACTAACATTTCCTTCTATAAAGGCAAAAATAAATAATGGGTCATTAGCAATACATGGAGCATACTTCTTAATATCTACTGGTGATCTACTAGTAAAAAACTATAAAACTGATGTCTTTGACATTAGAATTGGATAATTAGCTTTATAAAATAATAATGTATTAGATTTGAAATCTAATACAAAAATAGTAAATAAATTGTATTAGTTTACTTCTTATTAAGAAGATTCTTTAACTCACCAGTTTCATAGAGCTCAGACATAATATCAACACCTCCTATGAATTCACCATCTATATACAATTGGGGTATTGTTGGCCAATTAGAATAATCTTTGATAGCTTGACGTAGATCTTCATCTTCTAAAACATTAACAGTAAAAATATCAGATATGCCACAATCAAACAATATTCTTACCGCTTTGCCTGAAAAGCCACAAAGAGGAAATTTGCTTGTTCCTTTCATAAATAAAACTACGTGATTACTACTAATTATGTCCTCTATAATTTTCTCAATACTTTTCATAAAAATACCTGTCAATTAAAAATAATAAATTCTTTAAAGATACTATACAAAACCACCTGTTACTCTTTCAATACCTGATAAATCATTCAAACTATAAACATTTTTAAACCCTGATGACTTCATTATATTCTTTACACTAAAAGCTTGATCCCAGGAATGTTCTATCCATAAAGAAGCTCCTTCTTTCATATATGCTGGAGAGGTTTCTATTATTTTACGAATACTTTCCAACCCATCGATAGATTCATCTGTTAAAGCAGATCTTGGTTCATAAATTAAAGAGTCCATTCTAAGATGTTTATCTTCTCTGGAAATATATGGAGGATTGGCTAATAAAAGATCAAACTTTTCTTTTGGATTAATAGATTTAAACCAATCGCTTTGTATAAGTTCAACTGTAGCACCCAAAACAGTAGCATTATGACGAGCTACTTCCAAAGCTTGAGAACTCAGATCGCAACCAACAACGCTAACATCAGGTCTAGTTAGGGCAATTGATAACCCTATAGAGCCACAGCCAATACCTAGATCTATAACCCTAGGGCTTATTAGATATTTATGTCTTAGTAATTTCAAGCCATGCTCAACTAATAATTCTGTTTCTGGTCTGGGTATTAAAACATTTTTATTAACCATGAACATATGGCTCATAAATTCTTTATAGCCTACAATATAAGCTATAGGTTCACCACTTAATCTTCTTTGATTTAATTCCATATACATATCTACAAGCTCATCAGATAAAATTTCATCATCATGAGCAAGAATCCATGATCTAGATTTCTGCAGTATCATTTCGAGTAAAATCATAGCTTCTAATCTAGAAATTCTACTGTCCATTATTAAATTCTTAATAGAAACCACGAATATATACCTATAAAACTACAAACTAATATTAGCCAACTGTTCTGCTTGGTATTCTGCTAATAAACTTTCTATTATTTCGTCCATGTCACCATCCATAATCTGTGATAATTTATATAACGTCAGATTAATCCTATGATCAGTGACTCTACTTTGAGGATAGTTATAAGTTCTTATACGTTCTGATCTATCTCCAGAGCCTACTAAGCTTTTTCTTTCAGCAGCCTCTTTATTTTGCAAATCTCTTATTTCTTTATCTTTTAACCTTGCAGCTAATACGCGCATAGCTTTCTCTTTATTGCGATGCTGTGATCTATCATCCTGGCATTCTACAACAATACCAGTAGGCAAATGAGTAATTCTAACAGCAGAGTCTGTTTTATTAATATGTTGCCCACCAGCTCCACTAGCTCTAAAAGTATCGATTCTTATATCATTATTATTTATCACAATATCACTAACCGTATCCGCCTCTAGCATAACTGCAACGGTACATGCAGAAGTATGTATTCTACCTTGGGTTTCTGTATCAGGAACCCTCTGCACTCTATGTCCCCCAGATTCGAACCTTAAATTAGCATAAGCAGAACGACCATCAATTCGAATAATAACTTCTTTATATCCTCCAAAATCTGATAAACTTTCAGAAATTAAATCAGTCTTCCAACCTTTACGCTCTGCATAACGAATATACATTCTCAATAAATCAGCGGAAAATAAAGTGCTTTCATCACCACCAGTTCCTGCCCTTATTTCTAAGAAAAAACTACGATCGTCATTAGGATCTTTTGGTAGTAATAAAATATGTAATGCACTTTCTAATTTTTCTAAAATTTGCTTATTTGATTTAATTTCCTCTTCTGCCAGATTCTTTAGTTCTGGATCAGAAATCATTTCATATGCTTCAGAAATATAGTTTTCAATAGAAACTAACTCAGAAAACTTTTCAACAACAGGTGCTATTTCTGACCTTTCACAAGACAACTTACGAAAGTCATCAATATTACTAAATACACTTGACTCAGCAAGCATAAGATCAATTTCTTTTAAACGATCAGATAATTCTTCCAATCTTTTACGCATCGATTGCTTCATGAAAATTACACTACAAAAATACTTTTATATTAAACAAATTATTTATCTTGACTATCTATTACTTTAGACAAATACCCATGGATATGTGAAAAATCTTTTTCTTCACTATTTTTCATAGCATTTATTAACCCATGCAAAAACTTCTTAGTTAGCCTATGAGCCATAACACTTATGACATATTCTTTATTAAAATTCTTACTAATCATGCTATTAGCTCTTTCTATTTCTAGCAGCTTAATATTTTCGATTTTATTAATAAGATTAGTTATTGTTAAGGTCAAATCTCTTTGATGAGCCCATTTCATAAATATCTTTACTTTTGCCAATATAATATTATCAGCTTTTGGAATAGAAGCTCTTCTAGCGTCCAAACCTTGTTTAATAATACTTGCTAAATCATCAATTGAGTACAATTTAACATTGTTCAGATTACCTATTACCGGATCTATATCTCTAGGAACTGCCAAATCTATCATTAATTTATTTGTACTATAAGATAGCTTTTCAGCATATGAGTTATCAATGATAAAATCATTACTTGCAGTACATGAAATAATAATATCAAAATCTGATATATCATCATATATTTGTTCAAATGGGATAAAATCAATAGAAAACTTATCAGCAAGATTTTTAGATTTTGCTAAAGTTCTATTTGATATTACTAATCCTCCAAAATTTACAGAACTAAAATGTTTTATACAAAGTTCTATCATCTCTCCTGCACCAATAAACAAAACTTTGGCATTTTGTATTCCATTATTCATTACAATACTAGATAATTTTAAACATGAAGAAGCAATAGAAATAGAATTTCTACCTATATCAGTTTGAGTACGCACAGTTTTAGCTACAGAGAAAGCATCCTGAAACAAACGATGAAAGAAAAAACCTACGCCTTTAGCTTCTTTAGCAATTAGCACTGCTTTTTTCATTTGGCCAAGAATTTCTGGCTCTCCCAAGACCATTGAATCTAAGCCACTAGATACTCTAAAAATATGATATACAGCGTCAAAATCAATGTAATGGTAGCTATGCTTTCTAAAAACATCTGGATTAATACTGCCTGTTTTTGCAAACCATAAAAATAATTTATCAAGCATTTTAGGATTAGCAATACAATACAATTCTGTACGATTACATGTTGATAGAATCACTGCCTCATTAATTACATCTCCATCTAATACTGGCAAATTAGACAATAATTTTCTTATGACATCAACTGACAAGCTCATTTGTTCACGAATTTCGAGAGGAGCTGACGTATGATTCAAGCCAATAACAATAGGAACTATTATCATTTGTAAAATTTTAGTGTTAAAAAAGCAACATTTATTATTTTAGAATCATCATAGATTCAATACATTGCAAGATATATGATGAACTAACAACTGATTATTTGCAATTGGTATTGTTATATTACATTTTTTTATATATAGTTACTAGATTATAAGGCCCGGTAGCTCAGTCGGTAGAGCAGAGGACTGAAAATCCTTGTGTCGGTGGTTCGATTCCGCCCCAGGCCACCATTTTTTTAAATCGAATCTTGAATTTCTTTAATCTACATATTTAATCATTCCACAAGATTAAACAGTAAATTGTTTCTTTATTAATAATTTATGTTACTAATCATATCTATAATTTTATATATACTCATAATCACTTTAGTTCTACAAAAAAGTTATCTTAGTAATCAATTAATAAGTGCTACTTAATCAACAAAAAATTTACATTCTTACCTATATTGGAGTTTAGTGATATGGCTGTCAATTTAAATATTCCAGATGACAATAAAATTTTTCCAATCAATGGAATAGAAATAGCAATTGGAGAAGCTGGCGTAAAAAAAAATAACAAAAAAGATCTTACAATATTTAAATTATCGTCAGGAACTAATGTAGCTGGAATATTTACAAAGAATTTATTTAAAGCAGCTCCAGTTATAATTTCTGAAAAAAATTTAGCAAACCAAAAACAAATAAAAACATTAATCATCAATACTGGCAATGCAAATGCAGGAACTGGCTCTAAAGGAATAGAGAAAGCACAAAAAATATGTACTGAGCTTGGAAAACAGTTACAAATAGATTCACAGGAAATACTTACTTTCTCAACAGGAGTAGTAATGGAACAACTTCCTGAAGATAAAATAATAAATGCCTTGCCTAGAACTTTGGATGGTCTTGGCAAATATACATGGAAAGATGCTGCTTATAGCATAATGACAACTGATACGAAACCAAAAATATTTTCTGAAAAATTAGATATTAGCGGAAAAGAAATAACAGTTACAGGAATAAGCAAAGGGGCTGGAATGATTTGCCCTAATATGGCAACAATGCTAGGTTTTATTGGAACAGATGTTCAAATAGAGCAATCGTTATTAAATAAAATGATTAAAGAAATTGCAGATTTTTCTTTTAATCGCATTACAGTAGATGGTGATACTTCAACAAATGATTCTTTCATAATCATGTGCACGGGTAAATCAGGCCTAGACATTAGGAATGAAAATGATCCTAACTATAAAAAGGTTTTTGAATTATTAAAGAAAGCTTCGATAGATTTAGCTCAAAAAATTGTTAGAGATGCTGAAGGAGCAACGAAATTCATCACTATAAATGTAGAAAAAGCGACCAATTCACAAGAAGCACTTAAAGTAGCATATTCTGTTGCTCATTCTCCTCTTGTCAAAACAGCTTTTTATGCATCTGATCCTAATATAGGACGCATTCTGGTCGCCGTTGGATACTCAGATGTAAAAATATCAACTAATAATTTATTCATATGGCTTAATGATGTTCTTATTGTTAAAAATGGAGAAATAAATCCAGATTACATAGAATCTGATGGACAACAAGTCTTGCAACAAAAAGAAATAATCATAAGAATATCGCTTAACCAAGGAAAAACTAACGAAACTATTTATACTTGTGATTTTTCCCATGAATACGTAACAATAAATGCAGATTACCGTTCTTAGCGAGAAAATATGAAAACTAATAACATTAATGAATTATATTCTTTAGCTGAAAAAGTACTACTTCAAATCCATAATTGGCTTCCTCCTGTACCAAAAGAAGTAGATTGGAATGCTATTGCATTTAAATGGAGAAAATTAGGTCCTAAAGGCTATTTGCACTCTATATGTAATTTTTCAAAAATAAGCCTAGATGATTTATCTCATATAGAAAGACAAAAAAATATTATAGATGATAATACTTATCAATTTGTAAATGGTCGTCCTGCTAACAATGTATTGATGACAGGAGCTCGAGGAACAGGAAAAAGTTCATTAGTTCGATCAATGCTCGACAAATATAGCAAAAAAAATTTAAGATTAGTTGAAATTGACAAATCAGATTTAGGAGACCTATTTGATGTAGTAGAAATATTAAATAACAGACCAGAAAAATTTATTATTTTTTGTGATGACCTATCTTTTGAAGAAGGAGAAATTGGGTACAAAGCACTTAAATCATTTCTAGACGGATCAATTTTATCTACTGGAAATAATATCCTAATATATGCCACTTCAAATAGAAGACATTTAATTCCTGAATATTTTAAAGAAAATTTACAAAACACTCATGATATTAATGGAGAAATTCATCCTGGAGAAACTATAGAAGAAAAAACATCTCTTTCTGAAAGATTTGGAATTTGGATCTCATTCTATAATTTCACTCAAGATACCTACTTAGATATAGTTCAATATTGGATAAACAAAATTGGAACACAAAAAATAGAACAAAATGCATTTCGTTTAGAAGCCTTACAATGGGCATTAGAAAGAGGATCGCGTTCTGGAAGAATAGCAAACCAATTTGCACGTCATTGGGTATCAAAAAATGGCAAATAATATAACTATAAAAGTATCTATAGGAATCATATTAAATGAAAATAATGAAATTTTGCTAGAACAACGACCTAAGAATGAATCATATCCATTCTATTGGGGGTTCCCTGGCGGGAAAGTGGAAAAAAATGAGTTACCAAATGATACCTTAAATAGGGAACTTAAAGAAGAGTTAGATATAGATATAATAAAAGCTTATCCATGGGTAAATCATATCTTCTATAAACAAAATATAAAATATCACTTATTATTTTACAGAGTAATCCAGTGGCAAGGAAATATATATGGAAAAGAAAAACAAAATCTACAATGGGTAAATATAAATCAAATCAACAAAATTGATAATTTACTTCCAAGTACTTTCTACCCAATAAGATGGCTCAAAATACCCAATACATATGGAATAACTTCAATTCAGAATGAAAAAAACATTGAATCATTCTTAATTAGACTAGATCAGGCTCTTAGTAAAGGTCTATCTCTTATTCAATTTAGAGAACCAGATTGGCCAGATGGAATATCATCAAAATCTTTATACAAAGCAATGAATTTAGTGTTAGATATGTGTAAAAAACACAATGCAAGGTTATTAATAAACAGCTCCCATCCAGAATCATGGTGGAGAGAAGCAAATGGATTACATTTACGCTCCACAGATATGGAGAGTTTCCACTATAAATCTAATAAAAACAGATCTAATTTCTTAACTGCTGTATCAACACATAATAGCAATGATTTAGAATTTGCTTTTAATAAGTTGAACGCAGATTTTGCTGTCCTTGGTCCCGTAAATAATACACTAACACACCCTGGTGAATTAGGAATGGGATGGAGTAACTTTCAAAAATTAGTTAAAGAAGCAAAATTACCAGTATTTTCTCTAGGTGGTCAATCAGAAAAGTGTAGAGAACTAGCATACCAACATGGAGCTCATGGAATAGCAGGAATCAGGTCTTTTATATAAAAAATAATCTATTTACATAAAGCCATTTCAAATAAAATATTTTCTTTCACATACTTAGATTTAAAATTTGCATCTTGAAGAGAAAATCTTATCCAAATCATATGTTTATTAGCACTTATTTCTGGAAAAACCCCAGACCTTTTATCAATACCAACTCTTAATAGCTGATAAATTTTCCCACCTAACATTTGTCGATATCCTTCCTTTTCAGCCAAACATTCTGAAAACTCTCCTGACTCTCTTAACAAATCAAGAACTATTTTTAAAGCATCAAATAAAGGACTAATATGAGAGAACCAAGACAACAAATCATGTTTTCTTTCTTCATCTGGTTTATGTTGCCAAAAGTGATATGAAGGCATATCAGACTGTGCTGCACATCCATAAACCAGAAGTTTACTTCTCACACTATTTAACCATTCATTATCTCTCAAAATGTTACCAGGTCTACCTGATGTCGCTAATCTAGAACTAATATTTTCTATCTCAGTCAGTGCATCTTCTAGGGCTTTTTGATTAACTGCATTATGTTCACGAAAACGCAAAAGAGATAAGCGTTGTTTCTCTAAATCTTGTAAAACGGCCCCTTTAACATCTGACCGTTCAATAAGATCAATGATATCAAAAAATGAAGATACTGCTAATTGATGCAATCTAATATCATTACTATTTATCGCAAAAAGCAATCTATCAAACAAATATTCCAAGCGCAAATATGCTCGAATATGCTCATTAAAAGGATGTTCAAAAAAAATCACGTTATATAAAAATCCAATTATAAAGTTAAAATTTCTTACAATAAAAACACCGAACATTATTGGGACAATAAACACCAATTTTTATGTTTAATTACAACCTGCCTATATAACTCATCAGCAGAAACATCATTGCCATTATAAATGACATCATCTGCATACTTTAAACGCATAGACCTAGTTGACTGAGATTGAATTATCTTCATAATTAAATCTACTTTAATAAAGTCACGGTCTTTAACCCGTTTTATTTGATCACAAATATTGCAATCAACCACACATATACGATCAACCTTATTCATCCAGTCTTTTGATTCAGTTAATAAAGGAACAACAAAAACCACATAACTTCCATAAAAGTTGGCTGCTTGTATAAAAGCATACTCCATAATTAAAGGATGTAAAATATTCTCAAGTTTTATTTTTTCTGAATAATCTAAGAAAATCCTATTCCTCATCCATATTCTATTTAAAGAACCTTTATCATCTATAGCTTCAGAACCGAATGCTGTCCTAATACATTGAATAGCCTTACCATCAACACTCGTTAAGTCTCTAGCTATTTCATCGGTATCTATAATAAAAACCCCCATTTGTTTTAAATAATTAGAAACGAGAGTTTTACCAGACCCAATACCACCAGTTAGACCAATTTTAAACACAAAATAAATACTCCTCCTAATCTATAAAATATGACCTCTAAATAACGACAAATAATAAAATAAAGTAACTTCATTAAACTAAAGAGCAATTCACATATATCACAAATAGGTGTAACATTATAGTAATCTTGTAAATAAATTTGTTATATGAAAATATTGGTAGTCTAAATCATCAATAGCATAGGAATCTTATAATGAGCTATTATAAATCATCCAATAAACTATATAACCTTATTAATGCATAAATTCTGGAAATTAATATGAATCATAAAGATATCTTCTATATTGCTGATAGAAAATTCACATCTAGACTACTTGTAGGTACTGGTAAATATAAAGATTTTGAACAAACTAAACAAGCAATAATCGCAAGTGGGGCTGAAATTGTAACTGTAGCAATTAGAAGAACTAATATTGGTCAAAATAAAGAATCTCCTAATCTATTAGATTTCATACCTACATCTGAATTTACATTATTACCTAACACAGCAGGATGTTATAACTCAGAAGATGCAATTAGAACCTTGAGATTAGCTAGGGAATTACTTAATGGTCACAACCTAGTAAAACTAGAAGTGCTAGGAAATGAAAAAACATTATTCCCAAATATGCCTGAAACAATTAAGGCTGCTGAAATTTTAGTCAAGGAAGGATTTCAAGTAATGGCATACTGCACTGATGATCCAATACAATGTCGAATTTTAGAAGATATAGGTGTTGTTGCAGTCATGCCACTAGCGTCCCTTATAGGATCTGGAATGGGAATACTAAATCCATGGAATTTAAAATTAGTTATTGATAATGTCAAAATACCAGTATTAGTAGATGCTGGAGTTGGAACAGCTTCAGATGCATCTATTGCTATGGAGTTGGGATGTGATGGAGTATTAATGAATACTGCTATAGCATGTGCTGGTAATCCTGTTTTGATGGCTAGCGCAATGAAAAAATCAGTAGAATCTGGTAGAGAAGCTTTCCTAGCAAAACGTATGCCTAAAAAAACGTATGAAAGTTCTCCCAGCTCTCCTCGCGAAGGATTAATTCATACTAGTAAAAACAACTAACTTGAATGAACAAGATAAATATAGTTAATACTCTAAGTATAGCAGGGTTTGATACATCTGCAGGAGCTGGTACTCTAGCAGATGTAAAGACCATGAGTGCTCTAAATGTCTATGCCTGCGCTGTAATAACTGCAGTTACAGCACAAAATACATCTGGTGTACATGAAATATCATATATGCCTATAAACTTTATTTCCAAACAAATTGATACTATTTTTCAAGATGTCAACATCAATGCTGTTAAAATAGGAATGCTTGGAAACTCTGAGATTGCCTTAGCTGTAAAAGAAAGTCTGATAAAATGGAGCCCTGCCCACATAATATTAGATCCAGTAATGATATCTAAACATGGCGATTACTTACTAAAATCCAATGCTACAAAAACCCTAGTAGATCAATTGTTACCGTTATCTACTGTGATAACTCCTAATATACCTGAAGCAGCAATAATTATTGGAGAACCGCCAGCAGAAAACTTAGCTGATATGAGAATTACTATAAAAAAATTATATAATAAAATGATTAATAATAATTCTAATACAAATAACAAATGGGTAATTCTTAAGGGAGGTCATTTACCAGGAAATGAGATGGTTGATATGATCTTTAATGGTGAAAACATTGTCGAAATACCTGGAAAAAAAATACATACTAATAACACACATGGTACCGGCTGCACCTTATCAGCCGCTTTAACAGCTTTCATAGCTCAAGGAGAAAGCGTATTATCAGCAGCTGAAAAAGCTAAATTATTTCTGACTAACTCTATTAAAGCTTCAAATAGACTACAAGTCGGTCAAGGTTATGGTCCATTACATCACTTCCACAAATGGTTCTAATTATCAAACAAATTTGATTAAAATAATTATATGTTTTTTTGTTGAATTCCTGCTAATAACCATCCTGTGCTGTCATATTTCTGAAAACTCCATATTTCCTCAAAATATAAAAGATTCAAATCATTGCAATACTCTATATAACCAGAAAAACAAATACTAGCTAAATAACAATCATCCAATTTATTCATTGATAAAAATTTAGCTTCTACTTCTAAAACTTTAACAATAACTTCTGGCTGAGTATCAAATTGATTCTGAAGTTCTAATAACAATTCCTTTGTTAAATATTCTTTTAAATTATTCTGATCTCTTTTATTCCATATTTCTTGAATATAAATAAAAATTCTCTTTGCTTCATTTAAGAAACGATCTTTGTTAAACTCAATATTACTCTTTGTGACATCATAAAAATCATCAGAAATAACCCTAGCTTCCGATATGTCTTTACTATCTATTTTCCCATAATTGTGGTGATATCTATCTACTGTAAAATTCGTATCTGCTACCACTTGATTTACCAAAAATTTTGAAAAAAAATACTTTCTAATAACGTATATTACAATCCCTATAGCCAACATCCAAATCAATAAGTTAGTAAAAGCAGCAAAAAATAAATTGTTCATACCAAAAAATGAAAAAATAGCAGCTAGCCATAAACCACTTAAAATAGCACCTAATATACCTCTATCTTTTTTATTTATTACTTCTTTTTTTACTGAAGATTTATTATGATGGTTTGATTTATTAGAGTAATAAGTATTATTACGTATTTTACTAATATTTGAAAATTGCTTACCATAAGATCCTCCATTACCTATACGTCTTGCATCAGCATTAAAGGAAATTGAGAGAATCGAAAAACTAATAATAATTACCAACATAAATCTATTTAAATATAGTCTATACATAAAACATCCTAAAAACCCAAAACAAGGAACTTCATTATTATAATTAAATACTATGTGTTACTTTATAAGATAAAAACATATAAAAAATTAAAATTCATTATACAACATAAAATCTAATCAAATATTGCGAAAACAATCTAGACTAAAATATCTATTTAAAACCTAGAATAAAACTATTATTACCACTGATTTATTAATACAATATTTTGTATCAAAAGCTTTAAAATTCACCATTAGTAGCAATAAAAAATATCACTAAAAATAATTTATACACCGCAATAGAATCAAAATTCATGCTAGTACTTACAAATAGTGCTATGAAAAATATACATGCATATTATATTATGCGATAATAAAATTATAAGATTATTATCTTTATTATTTAGTTTCATAAAGTCAATCAACATCGAATATATTGTAAGAAAACAATCTCATAATGCATAATTCAAGAAATATATATTTTAAAGAGGCACTTTTAAATAAGCTAGATAGACTTACCACACAATCTAATATTTCAAATAAGATACTACGAGGTATTGAACGAGAAGGATTGCGTGTAGATAATAGTGGCAAGTTATCTTGTAAAAAGCACCCTGAAAAATTAGGTTCTCCTCTTACAAATGATAAAATAACTACTGACTATTCTGAATCTTTATTAGAACTTATTACTGGCACACATAATAATATAGATTCACTCATAAAAGAATTATTAGATACACATCGTTTTGTATATGAAGCAATGGAAGAAGAAAGACTATGGCATAATTCAATGCCACCATTGCTAATGCCAAATGAAGAAGATATACCTATAGCCTTCTATGGAAAATCGAATGCTGGCCTATTAAAACATATTTACCGAAAAGGTCTAGCTCATCGCTATGGAAAAACGATGCAATGTATATCTGGTTTGCACTACAACTTTTCAATTAGTGATGATGTTTGGAAAGCCATATATGATGATTCTAGAGCAATTACAAGTTCTCTTAAATCACATAGTTACTCTTCTTTAATAAGAAATTTTATAAGGTACTCTTGGTTAATACTGTATCTATTCGGATCATCACCAGCAATATCAAAAACATTTTTTAAACCAAATCATACTTGCAAATTAGATGTTCTTGATAATGAAACACTATATATGCCATATGCAACAAGTTTAAGAATGAGTGATATAGGTTATCAAAGTAAGGTACAAGAACAATTAAAAATATGTTATAACGACCTAGATGCGTTTATTGAAAAAATCACTTGGGGTTTAAAGACATCTTGGCCAGAATATGAATTAATAGGAACATATCAAAACAACGAATGGCTACAGTTAAATACTAATATTTTACAAATAGAAAATGAGTATTATTCCAGCATAAGACCAAAATGTACTGTCAAAAATGGCGAAAGACCAATAAATGCACTAAAAAAAAGAGGCATAGAATATGTAGAGATTAGATGTCTTGATATAGATCCTAATGCCAGCATAGGCATATCAAAGGATACTTGTTTGTTCCTAGATGCTTTTTTATTATTTTGTGCTGTAGATGAAAGCCCGCTTTTTCATGAAAATGCAGACTGCAAACATTATTATGATAACTTTATAAAAGTATCTACACATGGCAGAAAACCTAAACTCTTATTAAATAATAAGAGAAGTATTTCCTTGGTAGAATGGGGAAATGAAATAATAGATAAAATAAAACCTTATGCTGAGCTACTGGATAAAGACAATCCTGGTGAATTACATAGCAAAGCCCTACAAACACAGCTTAAAAAAGTTAATAATGTAGAACTGACTCCTTCTTTCGATATGTTAAATCAAATGCAGAAAAATAGGAAAAACTTACATGAATATACTCTTGATAAAAGCAAGCAACATTACGAGAATATAATGAAACACAAGATAAGCAAAGAAACTCTGACTGAATACCAGAATCATTCTGCGGACTCAATTAAATTACAAGAAAATATAGAGAAAAATGAATCTGGCAGTCTCGAAAATTATATATTAAATAGCTTGGAACTTTACTAGATATAATCATATTCTAAATAATATGGCGCATCCGACAGGAATTGAACCTGTATCAAGAGCTTCGGAGGCCCTCATTCTATCCTTTGAACTACGGATGCTTTTAAAGATATTTATATATTAGCACTATTATGAGTAATATTTCCTCTAAAGAAATAATTATTAAATATGTAGAACCGAAAAATCTACAAAACATATTTAAAAAAAGAGAAAAGAATAGCCATAAAGGAGATTTTGGAACTATATCAATAATAGGAGGCAACCGTGGAATGGAAGGATCAGTATTATTGGCTGCACGAACAGCCATAAAAATAGGATCAGGTAAAGTGTTAATAGGTTTTACGCAAAAAAATATACCTATCACTGTTGATTTAATTCAACCAGAGCTTATGTTGCAAACTGCTAATCAAATACTAAAAAAATTTTTAATAAAAATTGACACATGGATTATAGGATGTGGTATGGGGCAAAATAATATTTCTAATAATATTCTACATAAAGCTCTAAGTTATATAGAAAATAAGAATATTGTGTTAGACGCAGATGCCCTTAATATTATTTCTGAACAAAATACGATATACAAAAACTCTTCTAATACTATAATTATGACACCACATCCTAGTGAAGCAGCTAGACTACTAAAATGCACTACGAAAGAAATCCAATCAAATAGAATAAAATCAGCTAAAAAAATTAGCAAAATATACAATTCATGGACTGTATTAAAAGGATTTGAAACAATTATATCTAGCCCAAATGGAGATATATTAATTAACACTAGTGGTAACCCAGGATTAGCATCTTCTGGTACAGGTGATGTATTAGCTGGAATGATAGGAAGTTTTTTAGGACAGTCTAATGATATACAACAAGCAATTTCTGGAGCTGTATGGCTACATGGCAAAGCTGCTGAACATTTAGCTTCTATACACAAGGGACCTATCGGAATGACAGCTAGCGAACTTGCTGAAGCAGCACGTGAAATACTTAACCAACATAGTTATCAAAACTAGATTTCCAAAGGATCAACTTCTAAATGCCATCTAATTTTACTACTTTGATTAGCAGAAATATTAGGTATTAATAATCTCAAAAAACTTAATAGGGTAGATCTAGCACTACTTTCTATTAATAACTGAGCCCTTTCTACATTAGAAATCTTAACCAGTCTTGCTGGCAATGGCTCATAACAAATTATTTGATTTCTTTTTGCAAATTTTTGAAGAATATCATTCTTAATAGAAAAATTGATTTTTTCCAAAAAACTCATTGAAATATCAATTTTTTTAGATTCAACTGTCAAAAGAGCTTGGAAAATATAAGGTGGTAATAAAGTTTTCTTTCTTTCTTCTAAAAGAGTATTGGCAAAACCTACGTAATCATATTTAATTAACGACTGATATACTAAATGATCTGTAAAAGATGTTTGTATAATAACTTCAGCATCATCAAGATGACGACCTGCCCTTCCTGAAACCTGCATTAATTGAGAAAATAAACGCTCTGACGACCTAAAATCTTGTGAAAATAACATCGAATCAGAATTAATAACACCAACAAGACTAACCATAGAAAAATCATGACCTTTTGTAACCATTTGTGTTCCTATTAAAATATCTACTTCCCCTCCATGAACAGCTGATAACAATAAATTGACACTGCCCTTATTCTTTGTTGTATCAGAATCTATTCTAACAATTTTAGCTTCTGGAAAAATTGAAAAAAGGGTTTCTTCAATTTTCTGAGTGCCAAAACCTATAGTTTTTAAATCTTGGTTTCCACAATCAGGACAAATCTTCGGAATATGAGAATGATAACCACAATGATGACAATGTAGTTCATAATGATTATTGGGATAGCTATGTATAACAGTATAAACGCTACATCTAGGACAATTGCTAATCCAATTACAAGCATAGCAATAGAAAACGGGAGCATAACCTCTTCTATTAATAAATATTAAAGATTGTTCTTTTTTACTTATTCTAACTTTTATAGCTTCTATAAGTTCATCTGTTAGAACACTAGAGAATAATATATTTTTAGTGTCAACTAACCTTATAATAGGCATTTTTATATTCTTTACTCTTTTATCTAGAGATATTAGTAAGTAACGATTATTATTAACATGATTCCATGTTTCTAGAGAAGGAGTAGCAGAACCTAAAATTATTGGAATATTTAAATCTTTAGCTCTCCAGATAGCAACATCTCTAGCTGAATATTTTAGTCCATTTTGCTGTTTATATGATATATCATGCTCTTCATCTATAATTATTAACCCAAGATTATTCATAGGAGCAAATATAGCCATACGCGTCCCTAAAACAACTCTTGCTTGTGATTTTTGAATTCTAGACCAAGATCTTACTCTTTCTTGAATAGACAAACCACTATGAATAACAACTATTTCCTCTTGTTTAATTAAATTATCCAAATATGATCTTACTGCATTTTCTAATTGTGGAGTAAGGTTTATCTCTGGAACAAGGAATAGAATTTGTTTCCCAATATTAAGAAATGATTTTGCACTATTAAGATATACTTCTGTTTTACCTGAGCCAGTTACACCATGTAACACAACAACCCTGAAAGCATCTAATGAAATAATTTTATTTATAGCCTCTTGTTGCTGATTATTTAGCTGATATGTAGACTCTTTTGAAGACAAATTATACTGTGTAGTTTTTAAGTTTGCTCTTACAACAGGACTTAACTTAACTTTTTTTTACCTTGGTAAGCAGAAAAATTCCTTAATGGGGCAGGAATAACAGAATAAATAACATCACCTAAAGATCGTTGATAATATTCTGAAGTAAATTTTATTAACCTCAACCAATCACTACTAAATGGAGGTAAATCACCCAATACTTCTATTACCATCTTCATTTGCGATAGTTCAAAAGATGGTTGTAATAAATAACCACATACTACACCTATTATAGTTCTCTTACCAAAGGGAACTATAACTCTTGATCCTAGTAGTATTTTTTCCTTACTTTTATATTCAAAAACACTCCCCATAGGAGATCTAATAGCCACTTTTAACCAAAAATAACCGCCCACATCATTGTCTTGATTATTTTGCATAAATATAATTAATTTTTATCATAGAAATCTATCTTTAAGATAAAACCTATATTATTACAAATTATTCTAATGTTAATAAATCTGTTAATAACTTTGTGGAAAAATGTTTTGACAATATTGAAATATATTATATATAAAGAACAGGCCTTCAAAAAACCATTAAAAAACATAATGTTATGTGCATTTCTTTAAAACTATATTTTATAAAGACTCAATATAAGACAAAATAACCTGTGGATAAATATCAAAATACTTATAAATATCAAACATGATATTGTCTACTATAGGAATGTATTTCATTAACAAGGTCTAATACTAATTCATGTGGCGTATCCTTATTCATACCATGACCAAGATTAAATATATGACCTGCAGATTCTCCAACCATTCCAAAAGAATCTATTATTCTTCTAGCCTCAGAAATAACCGACTTATGACTACCTAACAGAACCATAGGATCCATATTGCCCTGTATAGCAACACTATCCAGTGATTTATCTCTAGCTTCCCTCAAATTTATAGTCCAATCAACACCAATAGCATCACAGCCACTACTAGATATATCTTTAATCCAAACAGCTCCACCTTTTGTAAAATGAATAATTGGAATTATATTACCATTACGTTGCCTATTAATTTTTGAGAATATTTTTTTGTTATAATCTAATGAAAAAACTTTGAAAGCCTCATCAGATAATATCCCACCCCAACTATCAAACAACATGATAGCCTGAACACCAGCCTCTATCTGCGAGTTTAAATATTGGATTATAGACTCTGTATTTACTTCTAATATTTTATGTAATAAATCAGGCCTAGAATATAACATGGTTTTTATAGTCTTATATTCTTTACTACTTTGACCTTCAACCATATAGCAAGCAAGAGTCCAAGGACTACCAGAAAAACCTATAAGAGGAACTTTACCATCTAATTCTTTATTAACTAAACGTATAGTATCAAAAACATAATTTAAATCATTAAGATCAGGTACTGTCAATTTTATGATGCTTTCTTCATTATTAGTTGGATGAGAAAATATTGGACCATGATTTTCTAGAAAATTTAGACCTAACCCCATAGCATGAGGTATAGTTAAAATATCTGAAAATAATATAGCAGCATCTAGAGGATATCGCTCTAAAGGCTGCAAGGTCACTTTACAAGCATACTCTGGATTTGTCACTAAGTTCATAAAAGAACCAACTTGTTTACGAACTTTTCTATACTCAGGCAAATATCTACCAGCTTGTCTCATAAACCAAACTGGAGTATAAGGAACAGATTTTCTCAATAAAGAGCGCAAAAAGTAATCGTTTTTCAGAATCATCTAATACCTTAATAGAAAATTATCAACAAATTAACTAACAAATAATATACTAATATTTATTAGAGTTATTGCTACCATATATGCGAGCAGCACGAGTTTGCGCAACTAAAACATTCAGCTCTGCTTCCACAACTGCAATATCTGATTTATTTTTCGCATTACGCAAAGTTTCTTCTGCTCTTCTCCTTGCTTCTGTAGCTCTTGCCTCATCTAAATTGCTTGCCCTAATAGCCGTATCAGTTAATACAGTAACCTCATGAGGTTGAACTTCTAATATACCTCCAGCAACAAATATATTATGATCTTTACCATGCTCATCAACAACCTTAATGACTCCTGGACGAACTAATGAAATTAGTGGTGTATGACCAGGTAATATTCCTATAGAACCAGAATCAGCAGGCAAAAGAACAAAACTAGCATGACCTGCATACATTGATTCTGTAGCACTAACTATATCAACATACATCAATTTAGACATAATATGAACTCATAATTATTTGTTAGATTTAATAGCTAATTTATCTGCTTTTTCTATAGCCTCATCAATAGAGCCTATCATATAAAATGCTTGCTCCGGCAAAGCATCGCATTCTCCGCTAACTATCATTTTAAAACCTCTTATTGTTTCTGATAAAGGTACATACTTACCAGGAGAACCAGTAAAAACCTCAGCCACATGAAAAGGCTGTGATAAAAATCTCTGTATTTTTCTAGCTCTAGCGACTATACCTTTATCTTCTTGAGATAGCTCATCCATACCAAGAATTGCTATAATATCCCTTAGCTCTTTATATCTTTGAAGAATTTGTTGTACACTTCTTGCTACAGAGTAATGCTCCTCACCAACAACTTGAGGATCCAATTGACGACTAGTCGAATCAAGTGGATCAACAGCAGGATAAATACCGAGTGCAGCTATATCTCTTGATAAAACAACTGTTGAATCTAAATGCTGAAACGTAGTAGCAGGAGAAGGATCTGTTAAATCATCTGCCGGCACATAAACAGCCTGTATGGATGTTATAGAACCTGTTTTTGTAGAAGTTATTCTTTCTTGCAATCTACCCATTTCTTCTGCAAGAGTAGGTTGATAACCTACCGCGGAAGGCATTCTACCTAACAAAGCCGATACTTCAGTTCCAGCAAGAGTATAACGATATATATTATCTACAAAAAATAAAATATCACGCCCTTCATCACGAAACTTTTCTGCGATAGTAAGACCAGTCAAAGCAACTCTCAATCTATTACCAGGAGGCTCATTCATCTGTCCAAATACCATAGATACCTTATCTAACACATTGGACTCTTCCATTTCATGATAAAAATCATTGCCTTCTCTTGTACGTTCACCAACACCAGCAAAGACAGATAAGCCACTATGTTGTTTTGCTATATTATTAATTAACTCCATCATATTAACTGTCTTGCCAACACCTGCTCCACCGAAAAGGCCTACTTTACCACCTTTAGCAAATGGACAAACCAAATCAATTACCTTAATACCTGTTTCTAATAATTCTATTGAAGGAGATAATTCTTCAAAAAGAGGAGCTTCTCGATGTATAGGACGTCTTTCTACATGAGATATAGGCCCAGCCTTATCAATTGGTTCTCCAAGAACATTCATAATGCGACCCAATGTACCATCTCCGACAGGAACAGAAATAGGTGCGTTAGTCCTAGAAAATCTCATTCCTCTCCGCAAACCATCACTAGACCCTAAAGCAATAGTCCGAACTATACCATCACCTAATTGTTGCTGTACTTCTAAAGTCAAATTATTTTCTATAAAAGTATTGCTTTCTTCCACTAAAACCAATGCTTCATATATACCAGGTATCTGATTTTTAGGAAACTGGACATCAACCACTGCTCCTACACATTGAACGACAATTCCGTTACTCATTATCCTTCCTTAATTTTTAACATTTATCCATTAGACAGCAGCCGCGCCGCCAACAATTTCGGATATCTCTTTAGTAATAGCTGCTTGTCTTGTTTTATTATAAATAGTCTGTAAGTCATCTATGACTCTTTTACCATTATCAGAAGCAGCTTTCATTGCCACCATCCTAGCAGATTGTTCAGATGCCATATTTTCTACGACAGCTCTATAAATTAATCCTTCTACATATCGATTTAAAAGCTCATCTATTACAGTTTTTATATCTGGCTCATAAATATAATCCCAACTATAAATACTATCATTGTTACATAATGATGAATCTAGCTCATATGGATCTTTCAAATCATTAGATAGAGGTAATAATTTCAGCAATACAGGAACTTGCTTCATAGTATTTACAAACTTGGTGGTTGCTATATATAAGACATCAATCTTGCCTTCCATATAAGCACTAATTTGCACTTTAATAGCTCCTAATAACCTATTCAAATCAGGGGTATCCCCAAGCTGCACCTCTTCAGATAAAAGGTTAACACCAATACGAGTCAATAAATTGAGTCCTTTTTGACCGAATGCAGTTGCATATACATCAATATTTTCCTGATTAAATTCTTTAATCTTTGACAAAACTAAACGACCTATATTCGTATTTAAACCACCACACAAACCTTTATCAGTAGAGATTAAAATTAAACCAGCTGAGCCAACATCCCTCTCTAATAAGAATGGATGTGAATACTCTGGGTTAGCCTGCATCAAATGAGCAGCAATTCTACACAACTTACTAGCATAAGGCCTGAATACAAGCATTCTATCTTGAGCTTTCCTCATCTTAGATGCAGCTACCATTTCCATAGCTCTAGTAATTTTACGAGTATTTTGCACACTTTTAATCTTAGTGCGAATTTCCTTAATTCCAGGCATTAAAAACTTCCAATCTAAAATATAAATTAAATTACAAGAAAAAATTCTTATAGCTAAAAAACAATATTTTGCTTGAACTCTTTAACAGCCTCAGTCAAAGCATCTTCATCATTCTTAGACAAATCGCTAGATTTTTCTATTTGGTTAATAAGAGTAGCAAAGTTGGTTTTTAGAAAATCCTTCAATAATTTTTCAAAAACCAAAATTCTATTTACATCTACATCATCTAGAAAACCTTTGGTTACACAAAATAGCGAAACAGATTGTTCCCATACTGAAAAAGGTTGATATTGTTGTTGTTTTAATATTTCCACAACTCTCTTTCCTCTTTCCAACTGTCTACGAGTTGCATCATCAAGATCAGAAGAAAATTGGGAAAAAGCTGCTAATTCTCTATACTGAGCCAAATCAGTTCTAATACCACCTGATAATTTCTTAATTACCTTAGTTTGTGCTGCTCCACCAACCCTAGATACTGATATACCAGCATTAATAGCAGGTCTTACACCAGAATTAAACAAATCAGTTTCTAAAAATATTTGGCCATCAGTAATAGAAATAACATTAGTAGGAACAAAAGCAGACACGTCACCAGCCTGAGTCTCAATTATAGGTAATGCTGTTAATGAACCAGTCTTACCTTTTACAACACCATTAGTAAATTTTTCTACATACTCAGACCTAACTCTAGAAGCTCTTTCTAGCAATCTAGAATGCAAATAAAAAACATCACCAGGATAAGCTTCTCTACCAGGAGGTCTTCTTAAAAGAAGAGATATCTGCCTATAAGCCCATGCCTGCTTAGTAAGGTCATCATAAACTATCAAAGCATCATCACCTCTATCTCTAAAATATTCCCCCATAGTGCATCCTGCATAAGGAGCTATATACTGCATAGCAGCTGAATCAGACGCTGTAGCAACAACTATAATTGTATATTCTAATGCTCCATATTCCTCAAGTTTTCGGACAACATTATTAATAGAAGAAGCTTTTTGTCCAATTGCCACATAAATACAGGTAACATTTTTACCTTTTTGATTTATAATTGCATCAATCGCAACACTTGTTTTACCTGTTTGTCTATCACCAATAATAAGTTCTCGCTGCCCTCTACCTATTGGAACCATAGAATCTATAGACTTAATACCTGTTTGCATAGGTTGAGAAACGGTATATCTATCAATAACACCAGGAGCTACTTTTTCTATAACATCTGTCTCAGAAGCATTTATAGGTCCTTTACCATCAATTGGCTCTCCCAATGCATTAACTACTCTTCCTCTCAGTTCAGGACCAACTGGAACTTCTAGAATACGACCTGTGGTTCTCACCTGGTCACCTTCTGATATTTTGGTATAATCACCAAGAATTACGGCTCCGACAGAATCACTCTCAAGATTAAGAGCCAACCCCACTATGTTATTAGGAAATTCAATCATTTCCCCTTGCATAACGTCAGACAACCCATAAATACGAGCGATGCCATCTGTCACGGAAACTACTGTACCACTTGTGCGAATGCTAATAGAAGCATCCATACCCTCTATTCTGTTTTTAATAAACTCACTAATTTCTGAGGGGTTGAGCTGCATAATAACTCCTGGAATATATCAATTTTTATTTTATATAGCTAAAAGTGTATTTTTTAGCTCATCTAGCTTATTCTTTATAGACGCATCTAAAATTCTGTCTCCGACAACAACCTTCACGCCACCTATCAAAGATTTATCTATTAAAACCTGAGGTCTTAACTTTAAATTGAATTTTGATTCAAAAATTGAAATCATATGATTAACCTGCTCATCAGAAACTTGAAAAGCAGTAAAAATTTTGGCTAATGCCACACCTTCATGTTCGTCTTTGAGTTCTTTTAAAAAGAATAAAATTTGAGGAACAATAACAAATCTCTTCCTTTCTAAAAGCTCTTTAATAAGAGTACTTTTTTTACTTGTTCTTTCTAGTGACAATAGCTCCAAAAACAAATCAAGTTTTATAGATTTTTCAAAATCAGGATGATCTATAAATTGAAAAAAACAATCATTAGACATTAATGAAGAAATATCTTCAAGAAAACAAATCCAATTTTCTAACGAATTGTCTTTTTGCGCTATGACAAAAAGTGCTTCAGCATAAGATTTTGCTGTTATTGAAAAATCTGTCATAAAAAACCTAAAATTTAAAGCCGAGCCTCAAGGTTATCTAATATTTCTTTATGCTCTGCAATATTAACTTCTCGCATCAGAATTTGCTCAACTCCTTTTATAGAAAGAAGAGCAATATCCTTCCTTAATTCATCTTTAGCATGACACAAAACAGCTTCAACATCATTTTGTGCCTGAGACAAAATCCTAGCTCTTTCCAATTCAGCATCATTACGAGCTTGCTCTAATATTCTAACTACCTGTTTTTCAGCGTTAGAAATACGAGCTTGAGCCTCTTTTTTTGCCTCATCAGACATTTGTTTAACCTTCTCATTAATTGCAGAAAGACTATTAACACCTTTCTCAGCAGCTAATAACCCATCTGCTATCTTTTGACGACGTTCATCAACAGCACTAATAAGATGAGGCCAAACAAAACGCATTGTCACCCAACCAAAAATAAAAAATACAACCATTTGGAAAAAAATCGTCGCATTTAAATTCACGTTATCTCATCTCCAAAAACAATATACAAAATAGCTAAGTAAAAATACTAGCGATTTAAAATTTTTTAATGAAAAAACTAAACGAATGGATTTGCAAAAGCAAACAACATAGAGACACCAACACCAATCAGGAATGCAGCATCTATAAGACCAGCAAGCAAGAACATCTTTGTTTGTAAAGCATTCATCAATTCTGGTTGACGAGCAGATGCTTCAAGATATTTTCCACCCATGATAGCAATCCCAATACAAGCCCCAATAGCTCCCAATCCAATAATAAAAGCACAAGAAATAGCAACGAAAGCTGCATTTGTCATGATAACTCCTTTTTAATATACAAAAAAATTAAACTCATAAAAAATAAAAACGACTTAACAAAACCATAACTAATGACTTTCATACGCTTGACCTATATAAACAAGCGTTAACATCATAAAAATAAAGGCCTGCAGAACAACTATAAGTATATGAAACATGGCCCACAAAGAACCTGCTAATATATGAGCAAAACCTAGAGAACAACTCATAAAATTTAAACCAGTCCAAGAGCCACCTAACAAAGCTATTAACATAAATATTAATTCTCCAGCAAACATATTACCAAATAACCTCATTCCAAGAGAAACTGTCTTTGCAAGATACTCAATTACATTTAGTGCAAAATTTGCTGGAGCTAAAAACAATAAACCAAAACCTTTAGAATGAAATGGTGATGTAAACATACCTTTAATAAAACCCACTAAACTCTTTGATCTAATACTGTAATATATTACAAGCAACAGAACACCCATCGACATACCTATAGGAATATTTATATCTGCTGTCGGTAATATCCTATGATAATAGAATAAATCATTGTGACTTAAACCAAGACCCATAATGTTAAAAATTTTTGACATCAAATCAACAGGCAGGAAATCTAAAGAGTTCATAATCAAAACCCAAAGAAATACAGTCATAGCCAACGGAGATACGAAGACTCTACTTCTTTCATCTGGCAAAATAGAAACCGCTTGTTGATCGACCATATCTAAAATTATTTCAACAAAAGCTTGAAATCTACCTGGAACACCAGAAGTTGCTCTTCTTGCAACCAATAGCAATAGACCAACTACTAACGATCCCATCAAAATAGACCAGAACAATGAATCAAAATTAATTACATTAAACTGTACTATAGAACCTTGTGGTTCTCCAATACTATTCATATGAACTAAATGATGTTGAATATATAAAGATTGTGGAGATATATCACCTTCAGATAGCATATTCTAACCTTATTATTTCTATAAATAATCAATCTTATTAAAAAGATAATAAACTAATAACTATACAAATACTTACAAAGCATCTGCACTAAAAAACTTTTAGAAACACACCCTAAACTAAAAATGTAAGCATACCATACTAAACAATCACAAAATAGATATGAAAACATACATACCAAAAAAACAGAAAAAAACATCTTTACAAAAAGACCAAGCAAAAACAAATAATCAGAATAAATATTAAAAAAACTATTGGTAATGTTACAATGAAGCATGAAAAATAAACTTGGTATAGAGTAACTCAATCCTCCAAGCAAAGATGAAAAACCAAGATTAGCACTTTTAATAAAAAAACTTGCAGCGACAAAAAATGTAAAAAATAATTGAAATAAAACTACTTCTTCCATAGAAGCTTTTTCTATATATTTCATTTCACAAACAACCTACTTGTAATATTTTTAAACACCAACATTCCACTTAATAAGTTTTAAATAAATTATTCATGAAAGTATATAACAAATAGAAAACTAAATTAAATATGTTAATGACTAAAGATAGAAAATTACCAGATAATTTTGTATTATACAACATAGAAATTTTTGATTTATATGGGCATAGATACAAAGTTACAATAAACCTGAATGATACAAAAAATAAACAGATTGTATATATCCCAAGATGGATACCTGGAAGTTATGTTATAAGAGATTTTTCTAGCAACATAGAACAAATTAAAGCCTTTTCCCAGAAAAAACCTCTTGCAATAACTAAATTAGACAACAGTACTTGGATAATAGATGAATGCCAAGACCATGTTCAAATAGAATATATAGTGTATGCTTATGACGATTCCGCAAGAGGAGCTTATCTTGACGCAAATAGAGCTTTTTTTAACGGCACTAGCGTATTTTTATGCATAGATAACTTAGAACATCTACCTTGCATAGTAAATATTAACTTAGCAAACCAATGCAAAGAAAAACAGTGGCAAATATACACAAGCTTGCCAAAAATCAATGATATCAAAAACCAAACTAATGAAAATCAATATAATACCTATATTGCAAATTCTTATGACACTTTAATTGACTCTCCCGTAGAAATTGGGACTCCAACCACTTGTGAATTTCTTTCATTTGGTACAATTCATAAAATAGTTTTCTCTGGTCCTTTATCAAAGATAGATACAAAAAAAATATCTAGAGACATAAAGAAGATTTGTGAAGAACAGATTTCTTTCTTCGACCCCACTACTAAAACACCTCCTTTCATAGATAACGGAAATATTTTCATTTTTATAATAAACTTAAATGATAACTATTTTGGAGGAATTGAACATAGATCATCAACTGTTATTAGCACAAAAAGAAAATTCTTACCTACAACAAATATTGCAAAACAACCAAAAGAATATAGTGAGTTCTTAAGCTTAATAAGCCATGAATATTTTCACTCATGGCTTATTAAGAGAATCAAACCAGCCTCTTTCATAAAATATGACCTAAAAAAACCAACACTAACAAATTTATTATGGATATTTGAAGGTTTTACTTCTTATTACGAGGATATATTTCTATTAAGATGCAAACTAATAAATAAAAATTATTACTTAAATACATTAGCAGAAAAAATTAATAGAACAATAAATTATCCAGGAAAATATAAACAAACTTTAGAAGAAAGCTCTTTTGATGCATGGATTAAATTCTATAAACAAAATGAAAACTCTATAAACTCAACTGTAAACTATTATGAAAAAGGTTCTTTGATAGCCTTTGGAATAGATACTGAAATTCGAAAACAATCAGAAAACAAATATTCTTTAGACGATCTTATGAGATTTTTATGGCAAAAATATGGTAAGGATTTTTATATTGATAAACAAAAAGGAATGTCTAACGACGATATTGTAAAAGACACAAAAGAATCAACAGGAGTAGATATTAGTTATATTATTAATAAATATGTCAAAGATACTGACGACATACCAATCGATCAATGGTTAAATTACTATGGATTAAGATTAGAATGCATAAATAAATTACAACCTGTATTACAAATAAATACATTCGATCAAGAAGGCAAAGTCATAGTAAAGAATGTTATAGATAATGGACCATCATATAATGCTGGAATATCTTCCGGTGATATTTTGATAGCAATTAACAATATAAGATTAGATTCCACTCAAGATCTTATAGATATAGTTAAATTAAACAAAATAGGGGATGAAATATTAGTTCATTTATTTCACCTCAATGAATTAATATCTGTGACAGTAAGATTAGAAACTGCAGATAAAATCTATAAGATAAAAAACACAGGAAAACCAACAAATGACATATAGAAATATTAGCATATCCAATTTAACTGTAGAAACAAGTATAGGAATATTGGAACATGAGATTAACAAAAAACAAACAATAGTAATAAATGCCAATTTTAATGTAAAACATAAAGATATATCAGATGACAACGACATTAAATCTATCTTAGATTATAGAGAACTAAGGAATATCATAATAGAAGAAACAACTAAACAACATATTAAATTGGTAGAGACTCTTTTAGATAAAATCAAAGACCAAATAATCAAAAGATTTCCAGAAATAGAATCATTAAATATTAAAATTGAAAAACCAATGGCTTTTCAAGATTGCTCGATAGGTGTAGAAATACACTACCCTTAAAAAATAAGTTACTACAAATAATATCTACTAATTAAAAAATGAAGACCATTTTTTCTTGGGCCATAAAATCCACATTCTATAAGCATAGTCCGTAGTATTTGCATTCTCGGTAGCCTTGTATCCTGAACCCCAAAAAAAATCAGCCCTATCTATACCTTTAATCAGAGATCCTGTATCTTGAGCAAAAACTGTCCCATATAGAAAATTATTAGAGTTTGATGAATGCTTAGTTGAAAAAAATATCGGCGTCCCTAAAGGTATGAACTTACTATCTACTGCAATTGACCTCCTAGGAGTAAGTTCTATACCATAGGACCCAATAGGACCAACACAAATATTTGATTCATTACTCTCATGAAAAAATACAACTCTTGGATTCTTGTTAATCACATCTTTTGTTTTCATTGGATTTTCTGCCATCCATTTTTTAATATTCTTATATGACGGATTAATTCCTTCATTCTTTGACAACCAATTGCCAATTGATACAAATGGATACCCATTACTTGAAGCATAACCAACTTTGATATATTTTCCATTATCTGGGCCATCTTGCAACAAAATTCTTCCAGAACCTTGAATGCCAATGAAAACACTGTCAAATGGATTATCCAGCCAAACTATTACTTGTAATTCTTCAATTCTATTCCCTAATTGCTCCCTAGAATCATAAGGGATAATCTTGTCACCTGATAATTTACCTCTAATAACCATACCTTTTAAATCAGAGTTAAACAACCCCAGATCTATAGTTATCAAGTCATCAGGAACACCAAATATTGGCCATTGATAATTACCAGTCCTATGACGAGATCCTTTAAAAGAAGGTTCACAATAACCTGTCATTTTACAATCAACCATTTTATTATTAAAAGTAAAAGCACATGGATCTAGATATTTCTCAAAAAATTTCCTAATAGATTTGTTGTCTTTATTTTCAGAAGAATTCTCAAACTCAAAAGCTGCCTTACACACTGGGGCCCATACCTCCGCAGACGCAACTCTATGAATACCTTTGCAATCTCTATTTTTAATAATACAGCTACAGTTTTTTAAAAAAACATTCCAAACAGTTAAAAAATCGTCATCAACCCAACTTGGTAGTTGATTCCAGGATACAGGTGTAAAACTAGCTAATGACTCATTATATTTTTCGCCACTTAAAATTAATTCATCTTTTGCAAATACATTTCTTCCAAAAATTACAAAAAATATTACAATTATAAAGATTCGATAATTTTTGTTATATATCATATAAAAACTCGAACAATTAAAAATACATCACTAATTACATGCCAATTAATTTATAATATCTAAGTATATAAATATTGTCTAATTGCTGTATAAAACATATATGTGAACGTAAATAATAAATTTGAGACTTAAATGAATACAAATAATCTACCTGCTTTGATAACTCCCAGCATCTTATCTGCTGATTTCTCAAAACTAGGTGAAGAAATACGACAAGTAACCGGTGCTGGAGCAGACTGGATACATATAGATGTTATGGACAATCATTATGTACCTAATCTAACAATTGGACCAATGGTTTGTAAGGCAATAAAAAAAATCGCGAAAATACCGCTTGATATTCATCTCATGGTAGAAAATGTTGATTTGCTTATCCCTGAATTTTCTAGATCAGGTGCTGATATTATTACAATACATCCAGAAACATCGAAACACTTAGACAGAACCTTATCTCTAATTAAAGACTGTAACTGCAAAGCAGGATTGGCTCTCAATCCTGCCAGTAATTTGCAAGTCTTGGATTATATAATGGATAAAATTGATTTAATACTCGTCATGTCTGTAAATCCTGGATTTGGTGGGCAAAAATTTCTACCAATGTCTATCAAAAAAATTAAAGATGTTCGCACAAAAATAGATGAATGGTCTTTAAAAGATGGTCATAATTTCATTATGCTACAAGTTGATGGCGGAGTTAATATTGATAATATAGCAAAAATTCGTTCTGCAGGAGCAAATGCTTTTGTATCAGGATCAGCAATCTTCGAATCTGGCAATTACAAAGAAACTATTAATGCCATGAAAATGGAAATTCAAAAATCTGATGATTTAAAATTAAATTATGAATAAAATTTCATCTGTGTTACTAGATCTAGATGGAACACTAATAGACTCATTACTAGACATAACTGATTCTATTAATTATATGAGAAAAGATTTAAAATTAACAAATTTACCTGCACATATAATAAAGGGTTTCATAGGAAAAGGCATTGATAATTTAATAAACAAATCATTATATGATTACCCCTATAGCAAAAACAACATACTTGACAAAAAATATACCTTCAACAAAGCAAAAGATTTATTTTCCAGATACTACTGTAATTGCAATGGAAGTAAAACTGTTTTATATCCAGGAGTTTTAGAAGGCTTAAATAAGCTAAAACAGGAACAACTGTCATTATCTATAGTAACAAATAAGCCCACGAAACCTACTCTTCAAATTTTACAAAAACTAAACCTCTCTCATTTATTCTCTTACGTAATTTGTGGTGACACATGCCAACATTGCAAACCAGAACCAGATCAACTATTATTTGCATGTAAACAACTTAACACTACACCTGAAAAAACAATTATGATAGGTGACTCTAGTAATGATGTCATGGCAGCTAGAGCTGCTAACGTAGCAGCAGTTTTAGTATTGCCTTATGGCTATCATAATAAAAAAATATTTTAGAATTATACGCAAATGATGTAATAGAAGACTTGACAAAAGCATCAGAATGGATACATTCTTATAATAATTTACATTATTACAATTTATGAACAATCAATAGCAAAATTATGAATTGCAAACATAGACAAAATATCAATACTAATTGTTGGCTTTGGTGGCACTACTGCCCCGGGTTAGTCTTTGCTTGAAAATTGAATTATATTTTTGCGTTATCAAATATATAAAACCCGGAACCAAATGATTGTCCGGGTTTTTTTTATTCATTCTAAGGAAAATTATGACAGAAATAGAATTTAAGTCCCTCGTTGCCCAAGGCTTTAATAGAATACCACTTATTTCAGAAATATATGCAGATTTAGATACACCTCTATCTCTTTACCTCAAGTTAGCCCATTCTGGACCTAAAGCAGGGAAAATGAGTTGCCTTATGGAATCGGTGATAGGAGGGGAAAGATTTGGCAGATACTCCTTTATAGTCTTGCCTGCAGAAACAATAATAAGATCTAGCGGAACCACTACAGAGGTTGTGACAAATGGTAAAGTAGTTGAAACATATGAAGGAGACCCTCTCAAATTTATTGAACAATACCAATCTAGATTCAAAGTAGCATTACAAACTGATATGTTACGTTTTTGTGGAGGATTAGCAGGATATTTTGGATATGATACAGTTAGACATATAGAACCTTGTTTAGGTATGCCTAAAAAATCATTCCCGGCAGGAATGGAAGAAGGTACACCAGACATAATGCTGCTTCATGTTGATGAATTAGCAGTAGTCGACAATATTGCTGGTCGAATATATCTGATAGTTTATGCTGATACTAACAAAACAGAAAGCTATTCTAAAGCTCAAAAAAGATTACAAGAATTAAAACAACAACTTAAGAAAAATATAGAAATACCATACAGTCGTTGTAGTATGCAAACATCTGAAGAAAGAGACTGCGGATCAGAAAAATATTTGGAAATGGTAAAGAAAGCAAAAGAATATATTGCTGCAGGTGACATTATGCAAATAGTTCTAGGAAAAGTCATAGCAAAACCTTATAGAGATGCTCCATTGTCTTTATACAGAGCACTAAGATCTTTAAATCCATCTCCTTATATGTATTTTTGGAACTTTGATGATTTTCAAGTAGTAGGTTCATCACCAGAAATATTGGTAAGACAAGAAAATGTGTCAGACAGCAATGGAAAAAACAAATCACAAGTCACCATTAGGCCACTAGCAGGTACCAGAAAACGAGGATCAAATCCAGCACAAGATATTGAACTAGAAAAAAATCTAAAATTAGATACTAAAGAAATAGCAGAACATGTAATGCTAATAGATCTTGCAAGAAGCGATATCGGTAAGATAGCAGAAATCGGATCCGTAAAAGTTACTGATAAAATGTCTGTAGAAAGATATTCTCATGTTATGCATTTAGTATCTAATGTATCTGGATATTTAAAACCTGGTATGACTAGCATGGATGTGTTAAAAGCTTCTTTTCCAGCAGGAACACTAACAGGGGCTCCAAGAATAAGAGCAATGGAAATAATTGATGAATTGGAACCTGTACGTAGAGGAGTATATGGTGGAGCTGCTGGATATCTAAGCTACGGTGGTGAAATGGATCTTGCCATAGCAATAAGAACAGGGATAATAAAAAATGGAATATTATATGTACAATCTGCTGCAGGTATAGTTGCAGACTCTGATCCAGAACTTGAGTTGGCAGAAACAGAAGCAAAATCACGTGCCATTTTACGTGCGGCTGAACAAGTTCAAAATGGTTTAGATGAACCCTTCTAATTAAATGGAAAAAATATGTTATTAATGATTGATAATTACGATTCTTTTACTCATAACTTGGTTCAATATTTTGGTGAACTGGGTGAAGAAGTTTGTGTCTTTAGAAATGATCAAATTACTCTAAAAGAAATACATTCTTTGAATCCTAGCAAGATTTGTATTTCTCCTGGTCCATGTGCTCCTTCTCAAGCGGGCATATCAATTCCATCTATATTAGAGTTTGCTGGAAAAATACCTATACTTGGTGTATGTTTAGGACATCAAGCAATTGGAGAAGCATATGGAGGAACCATTATCCGAGCTCCGAAAGTCATGCATGGTAAAACTGTGCAAATTAATCATAATGGAAAAAATATCTTTGAAAAGATTCCTTCACCATATACTGCCATAAGATATAACTCTTTAACTATAGACCCAGATACTTTTCCTGATTGTCTAGAAATAACAGCTAGAAGTGAAGATGGAGACATTATGGGAGTATGCCATAAGGAGCTAGCTGTATTTGGAGTTCAATATCACCCAGAATCTATTCTAAGTGAATATGGATATGATCTATTACAGAATTTTCTTAAAATTAATTAATTGGTGATAAATGTGACTATTTCAATTACTGAAGCATTAACTCGCTGCATAGAACATCGTGAAATTTTTCATGATGAAATGTTATATCTTATGCAACTTATGATAAAAGGAGAAATTTCCCCTCAAATTGCAAGTGCTTTACTCATAGGATTACGTGTTAAAAAAGAAACTATAGATGAAATAACTGCTGCTGCACAAGCTCTAAGAAGTTTTTCTCTATCGGTGCCTTTTGCAAATAAAGATGACATATTAGATATGTGTGGAACTGGAGGAGATAATAGTAATACTTTTAATATATCTACTGCTGCAATGTTTGTTGCTGCTGCAGCTGGAGTTAAAATTGCAAAACATGGAAACAGAAGCGCCTCTTCTTCATCCGGTAGCGCAGACGTTCTAGAACAATTAGGTGCCAATATATCATTAAATCCTCAACAAGTCATAGAGTGCCTAGAAAATACAGGAATAGGATTTATGTTTGCTCCTTTACATCAAAAGGCTATGAAAAACATAGCAAACATAAGAAAAGAATTAGGAGTTAAAACTATTTTCAATATTCTTGGTCCTCTTACAAATCCAGCTAGAGCTAGCAATCAATTAATGGGAGTATTCCATCCAGATCTAGTAGGAATACAGGTACGAGTATTACAAAAATTAGGATCAAAGCATGTTTTAATTGTGTATGGAAAAGAAGGCATGGATGAAGCAGCTCTCGGAAGTTCTACTATGATTGGAGAATTAAAAAATGGATCTATACACGAATATGAAATACATCCAGAAGATTTTGGGATGACAATGATTTCAAATAGAAATATTAAAGTAAACAATAGCATAGAATCTTGCGAACTGATCTTAGAAGCTCTAAATAATGTAGAAGGTGCTGCCCGTGATATAGTTGCTCTAAATGCTGGCCTAGCAATATATACTGCCAATAAATCATCTGACATAAAGCATGGTATTCTTATGGCATTTGAAGCAATAAAAAACAATTCAGCAAGAGAAAAACTAGAAGAATTCTGTAGTTATACAAGGAAATTTGAAAATGAATGATCTTCTTAAAAAGATAATAGATGTAAAAAAAGATGAAATATTGGCATCTAAAAAAAATTGCAATGAACAAGAACTATTATTAAAAATTAATAATAACGATATACGCTCTTTTGAAAAAGCAATTCATAAAAAAATCCAAAATGGGTATCCTGCTATTATAGCAGAAATAAAAAAAGCTTCTCCTTCTAAAGGTATTTTAAGTAAAAATTTTAACCCCTCATTATTTGCAACCAGTTATGAGGAAAACGGTGCTGCCTGTATATCTGTATTAACAGACCAACAATTTTTCCAAGGTTCTTCAGAATATTTAAAACAGGTCAAATCAGCTTGTTCATTACCAATACTTAGGAAAGACTTTATAATTGATGACTATCAAATATTAGAATCAAGAGCAATGGGAGCAGATTGCATATTACTTATAGTCTCAGCACTAGAAAAAAATAAACTTTATGAATTAGAAAATATAGCACTAGAACTAGGAATGGATGTTCTAGTCGAAACACATAATTTAAAAGAAGTTGAAATAGCCTTAAATCTAAAAACTCCTTTGATTGGAATTAATAATAGAAATTTAAGAAATTTTAAAACTGATATAAAAATTACGATAGACCTCATTAACTTTATACCAGAAGACAAAATTATAATCACAGAAAGTGGCATAAATTCACCAGAAGATTTGAAATTTATGAGAGAAAATAAAGTTAACGCATTTTTAATAGGAGAATATTTCATGAAATCAGATAACCCAGGAGAACAGCTGAAAACACTATTATCAAATAACATTGCAAAAACAAATTACATTTAATCCTATATAATAATGCAAGAGTATCTACTCAACTGTAACACTTTTTGCTAAGTTTCTTGGCTTATCTATATCAGTTCCTAATATTAGAGCTGTATGGTAAGCCAAAAGCTGTAATGGAACAGTATATAAAATTGGCGATATCATTCCATAATATTCTGGCATATGGATAACGTTAATACCAGAATCATTTGAAATGGTACTACCCTTATCAGCAAGAACATATAAATTACCACCCCTAGCCCTTACTTCCTGCATATTAGATTTTAACTTTTCTAGCAATCTATCACTAGGTGCTACTACTACTACAGGCATATGTTCAGATACTAATGCTAATGGACCATGTTTTAATTCTCCAGCAGGATAGGCTTCTGCATGAATATAAGTAACCTCTTTCATTTTGAGAGCTCCTTCTAAAGCAATAGGATAATGTCGACCTCTACCTAAAAAAAGTGAGTTACCTTTGTGAGCAAAATATTTAGCCCACTCCATAATAAGCGGCTCCAAAGAAAGAACAGAGCCAATGGCAGAAGGTAAGTGACGCAAATCCCTACAATAAGCAACTTCTTGTTCTTTTCCTAAAATAGAACGATATCTTGCTAATGTAATGGATAGCAAAAACAGAGCAGTTAATTGTGTAGTAAATGCTTTTGTAGATGCAACGCCTATTTCAATACCCGCCTGTGTAATATAGCTAAAAGAGCATTCTCTAACAATTGCACTATTATTCATATTACAAATAGCCATAGTATTTTTTAAACCAAGACTCTTAGCATGCTTTAATGCAGATAAAGTATCTGCTGTTTCTCCTGATTGAGAAATTGCTAGAACAAGCGTGTTTGGATTAGGCACGCTATCACGATAGATATACTCACTTGCGATCTCGACATCAACTCTTATTTTAGCTAAAGACTCTATCCAGTATTTAGCAGTCATACCTGCATAATAACTTGTTCCACAAGCAACTATTAAAACAGAATCTATGTTGTTAAACAAATCATAATAATCTTGACCAAAAAAATCGTGAGAAAGATTATCAACATTGTGTAAAGTATCTGCAACAGCTCTGGGTTGTTCAAAAATTTCTTTTTGCATATAATGTCGATACTTACCAAGATTTGGAGTTGCTATAATATTATTCACAGAATGTTTATATCTTTCTACATAACTACCATTAGAATCTATAATATTAATAGACTTTCTTTTTAACTCAACTATATCCCCATCTTCTAAATATATTAGGTCTTTTATTTTATCAGATATGGCTAAAGAATCTGAAGAAAGATAATTCTCATCAACACCGATACCTATTATTAAAGGTGATCCTTGTCTAGCACCTATAATCCTATCTGGCTCATTCGAACAAAAAACAGCAATAGCATATGATCCTTTTAAAAGCTTAGTAACATTAAGTACAGTTCTAAAAATATCACCATCATAAAAATCGTTTAATAAGTGAGCTAAAACTTCTGTATCCGTTTGACTCTCAAAATCATAACTATCCTTGTCTAAGCTATTACGAAGTTCTTCATAATTTTCTATAATACCATTATGAACTAAGGCTATAGTAGGTTTACCAAACTTGTCTCTTGAAAAATGGGGGTGAGCATTATACTTAGAAGGTATTCCATGAGTAGCCCAACGAGTATGAGCCAGTCCTATACAACCATCAAATCGACAATCTAATAATTGTTTTTCTAAATCAGAAACTCTTTTCATGCTCCTGACTCTAGTTAATTCTCCATCTTTAAACAAAGCTATCCCACAAGAATCATAACCACGATATTCCAAGCGCAATAATCCTTCAGTAAGCGTGAACGCTATATTACGATAAGAAATAGCACTAACAATACCACACATACAAACTCCCTCAAAACAACCTTGTTAATTTAATGCTTAAGATTTTTCTATATAACTAATAGAAATCATTTTATAAAATTAAATTTGCATAAACAATCAAACTATCTAACTCATAGATTTATAAAAAATTAATAATTATATGAATAACAAAAAAACACGCTAACATTATATTAGATAATATAAATAATTAACTTTCCAACAAACATAGATAATAATCTTTAGTTATTAAAAATCACCTAATAATTAATCCTCAAAGTCCTTATTTACCAGGCCTTCTCCAATTTACAACAGAAAACTGACGTGTCCTGGATAACGTTAATTGATCAGCAGGAGCATCATGAGTTAAAGTTGTTCCAGCTCCTAATGTTGCTCCTGCTCCTACTTTCACTGGTGCAACTAACTGAGAGCTAGAACCAATAAATGCATTATCTTCAATAATCGTTTGATGTTTATTTAATCCATCATAGTTACAAGTAATAGTACCTGCCCCTATATTAACATTTGAACCAATATGTGAATCGCCTATATAAGTAAGATGATTGGCTTTACTATTTTTACCAAAAACACTATTTTTAATTTCAACAAAATTACCTATTTTAGAATTACTTCCAATGTTAACACCTTTACATAATCTAGAAAAAGGGCCTACCTGAACACCTGCGCCTAAAGTAACACTAGATAAATGACTATAAGCTTCTATAATCACATTGTCAGCTATATTTACATCTTTAAGGACACAATATGGACCAATTTTAACATTACTGCCTAATTGAACATTACCTTCAAAAATACAACCCACATCTATAAAAACATCTTTACTACACTTCAATGATCCTCTAATATCTATTCTTTTATAATCTGATAATGTAACTCCAGCGTCCATAAGAACTCTAGCTTGCTCTTCTTGCCAAATACGCTCCAACTTTACCTGTTGAATGTGATTGTTTATACCTAATATCTCCCAATAATCATCAGGAAACCTTGAGTCTACAAAAAGACCTTCTGAAACAGCCATATCAACTATATCTGTAAGATAATATTCACCTTGCATATTGTTATTAGTTAATTTACTGATCCATTTTATTAACATACTAGTTGGAGCTGCAATTATGCCTGTATTAATTTCTTTAATATTAAGTTCAACATTATTAGCATCTTTATGTTCAACAATCTTTTTAATACAGCCATTATGATCTCTAATTATGCGACCATAACCATTCGGATCATTTAAAAAACTAGTAAGAATACTTAATCCATTTTTACAAGATTTTAGAAGTCGATCCATTGTTGCAGTTCTTACTAGTGGAACATCACCATATAACACTAAAGTAGAGCTATAATTATCAGGACAATCCAATAAATTAGGAATAGATTGCTTAAATGCATGACCAGTACCTAACTGTTCACTCTGAATTACTATATTAATATTTTTAGAAAAATTTCCAATAAAAGATTTTATTTGTCCTGATTCCTTACCTACTACAATAGTTATTGTAGTAGGGTTCAACGCTAAAGCGCTATCTAATACATATCCCAATATAGGACGACCAGCTAGATTATGTAACACTTTTGGGATATTAGACTGCATACGCGTGCCTAATCCAGCAGCAAGAATAACAACATTAAGCATAATAAAATATAGCCATTTATAAATTTAAATTAAAGTGTAATATTATAAGACTGTAAATATCTAAAAACAGCACTTTTAGTTATAAAATGATCTAACTGACACAATTTATGCGTAGCATAATTATTAATATGATGAACAATAAGAATATTTTTATAACACTTAGCAAGCTAGAACATATATTTCAAAAAACAAAAAACTACCTTAGTCAACAAATACCAAATAATTATATTGCATTAAAAATTGCTATGAAAGCAAATGGTTATATAAATATAGAACTTGCTAAAAAAATTGAAAATCAAAAACTTGGAAAAATAATAAGAAATTGTCTTTATATTGGTGATTCTTCATTAAAAAATATTAATTCTTATATAGATAAAATATCTATTTTAATAAAAAACTACTCAACAAAAAAATGGAATAATGAATTATTAGATATTACAGATAATAATCAAAAAACAATTGGATACATAGAAAGATCTACCGCTAGAGCTCTTGGGCTTAAAACTAGAGTTGTACATTTAAACGCTTGGAATTCCAATACTTCAATCTGGATTTCCAAAAGATCTAATAAGAAAGCTATCAACCCTGGTAAATGGGATACCTTAGTGGGAGGATTAGTAAGTTATAAAGAAAATATAAATCAAGCACTAAAAAGAGAGTCTCTAGAAGAGGCTAACTTAGATATATCAGCAATAAGACAACGATCAAAGTTACAAAAAATAATTGATATCTATAAATTGACAAGTGATGGTTTTCAAACTGAGGAACTTTTTTCAAGTTCGTGTCTGCTAAATAACATGACTCCATCAAATAAAGATGGCGAAATAGACATAATTAAGATCCATTCTATCGAAGAAGTAATTAGATTAATTGAGAGAAATGACTTCACTGAAGAATCATCACTTATAATCATAAAAGACCTGATACAAAAAATTAAGATGGGTCTAAATCTTCATCAGGAATAATAGATCCATGTTCTCTCCAAACATCTATGGCCAAAATTCTTTGTCTAGCAACATTTTCTATTAGCTCAAGCAAAGCAGAGTCTTTAGATAATAAAGCTCTTAGATCTTTTGCGCTCAACAATAACAATTTGCTATAACCTAAAGAAGTTACCTTTGAGATTAAATGTGCTTGACCAAATAAACTTAACTCACCAAAAAACTCCCCACTTCCTAACTCAATCTTAGTCCCATCAGGCAAATGCATAGCTACGGCTCCTGAAGCAACAAAATACATCTTATCACTATGTTTTTCTTTAGTTATAACGACCTGATCAGGCAATGCAAGTATAGGTTTTAGCAATTTGCTAATTGCTTTAAGTGATTTGGGGCTTAGTTCATGAAAAAATGGTACTTTTTTTATTAATTCGGAAGAACTTAGTTCTATATCTAATTTAGGATTTTTATCTATATGTTTCCATCTATTTTGAGATTTTGTTATTAAATCATCATAAACCTCTCCACTTATTAATGAGTTCTCCAGCATGTCAAGATACCTAACACGCTCCAATTCAAAAGCAGCGCGACCAAGGTAAACTTCTTGCAAATACATAGCATAGATTGGATATTGCAGATTCATTGCCTGCAAAGCATTTTCTATACAATTCAAACGTTTCTTATGAGCATTAATAATAATTTCAGTTATTTCTTCTCCTAATATTGGAGAAACCTGCTCCTTAGCAAAACAAATTAGACGTTGTGCTACTGATCTTTTGCTCATTAAAGTTACAAATCTATATCCTAAGTTCTTTGCAAGCCAAAACTGAATACCAAAGACTCTTTGAAACCATAAAGAAACTCTAAAAGAAATAGAATAATGCAAATCATATTCAATAGCAGACTCAAAACCATATAACCCTTTAATACGGACAACATCTTCTAAATGTTCAGCTCTAGATAACAATGTATCAGCAACTTTTTCATCAACTAACTTAGCTTTTAATATATCAAGAAACATCTCTTGTTCACGTTGAGATAAAATAGCCAACCCTGCTGATATTCTCTCTTCTCTGTTCATTTGAGCTAATTGAACATCATGCAGCCTAGAAAGACTAGACCTAAAAACAGCTTGGACTCGCTCCAAAGAATCTTTCCCTATATGCTCTGTTTGCGCTATTTCTTCTGTACGTTCTTGAAGTTCTTCTAAAGTTACCCCTAAAACTTGGTTCCTTATTGTAGTTTCTATATGTGACAATTCATTTAATTTTAAAATCTTAATTAAAGGTCTGAGAGTTATACCATTAACAAACAATGTCATCAAAACAAAACCTGTAGTAACTATAGCAATAAAATGTCTTAATTCTTCAGGAACTAGGACATTCTCTGTAACAGCAAGAGCTAATGCAAGTGAAACAGCTCCTCTTAAACCGCCCCATAGCATTACAGATTTATAAGGTAAATTAACAGTTGTTCCCAACTTAGTAATACCTAAAACAGGCAAAAACCCAAAAATAACTATTGCACGAGCTAATAATGTGACAACAAAAACGATCAGAATCAATTTTAACATTTGCAAATCTAGAGTACCCATAAAACGAGGTATCAACATTGCTGAAAATAAAAAAATCAACGAGTTAGCCCAGAAACCTATTTGCCCCCAAAACTTTGATAAATACTTAGATGTAGTAGATGACATCCTTGTTCTTCCAGTAGAGCCAACAACCAAACCAGCTATGACTGTAGCCACAACACCAGAAACATGAAGATAGTGTTCAGAAATAAAAAACGATAGGTATGCTAAAGTTAATGTAAGAGTGATTTCTGCAGCAGGAAAATCTCTTAGCCAAGAAAATAAAAAACAAGCAAAACGACCCATTACATAACCAGCTATCCCTCCTCCTATGAATAAAACAATAAAGTCGTTCACAACAGTTTTCATAGATAACTCAGCTTTACCTACTAATACAACTAGTAATACTGTATATAATGCTATAGATGCCGCATCATTAAATAAGCTTTCTCCCTCAACTAGTGTAGTCAAACGTTTTGGTGCTCCCACCTCTCTAAATATGCCAACTACAGCGACAGGATCCGTAGTTGCAACAATAGAACCCAACAATAGACAAGAAACTAATCCATATGAAGAAATTTCATTCAAAGTAAAACCTACAACTATAGTACAAACCACTACAGCTACAATAGCCATCATTAAAATAGGTCCGATATCATCTAACAATCTACGAACACTCATTGATAAAGCAGTCTCAAATAACAATACTGGAAGAAAAACCATTAGAAATGTTTCTGATGAAATCTTTAATGATCCTAAAGATTCCAAAAAATCAGAAACCAATAAAGGAGCCCAAGAGTGGGTATGTACTATTATTCCTAGAAAAAAACCAACTATAGCTAACAATACAGAATAAGGAAGTTTTATACGAACAGCAATAGGCGATAGAAAACATACTAATGTTAACAAACCAGCTAATCCAAAAACAATAAAACCAACATTCATAAAAACTTCCTAAAAATAAATTAATATAAATTAAATTTATGCATTATTTATAACTAGTCAGAATACTCTAGCAAAAAACTTCTCATTTTTTTCATAGCAGCAGACTCTATTTGTCTAATTCTTTCTGCAGAAACACCAAATTCTTTGGCCAGATCACTTAGCGTCAAATTTTCTTTATCTTTTAACCATCTAGACTCTACAATTCTTCGAGAACGCTCGTCTAAAATATCCAAAGCCCCTTGTAAACCTTCGGTTTGCATTAAGTCTATAGATTTTTGATTCAATATATTATCAGGACAATGTCGTTCATCTGACAAATAATATATTGGAAACGTTTTAACACTATCTTCTTGCTGCACTGGCCCATCAAGAGGGATATCACTTCCATATAATCTTGTTTCCATTTCACGTACATCTTCTTCACGAACGCTTAGAGTGTTGGCTACATTATTAACCTGTTTAGAGTCAAGCGAAGAATTATTAGAGCTCATGCTACGAAGATTAAAAAATATTTTGCGCTGAGCTTTTGTCGTAGCAACTTTTACCAAACGCCAGTTTTTTATAACAAATTCATGTATTTCAGCTTTAATCCAATGAACTGCAAATGACATAAGTCTAACTCCACGTTCCGGATCAAATCTTCTTATAGCCTTCATAAGGCCTATACTACCTTCTTGTATTAAATCAGCATGAGGCAAACCATATCCAAGATATTGTCTAGCAATAGAAACAACTAAGCGTAAATGGGATAGAACAAGCTTCCTTGCTGCTTCCAAACTACCAGTATCTCTTAAATTTCTTGCTAACTCCAACTCTAATTCAGCAGATAAAATTGGTAATTTATTTACAGCTGATATATAAGCCTCTATAGTACCAAGATTACCAAAGTTAAATTCGTCATGAATAGATATATCTTTATTAAAAGGAACTAAAAAATTATTAGTTTTATCCATAATCGCACCCCCTGTTTTTATATACCATATTGATTAACAGAGCAACAAAATGAATATACACATCATTTTCACCTTATCGTACTATCTTACTTGTATGTTGCATTAACTAGACTATCTTGTAAGCACGCTTTGACAACATAGTTTATTATAAACGATCATCTCAATATAATTTATGAAATAATGCTTTAAATTTAGAATCATTTAGAAATATTATAAACAAAAATGCAAGTAAACTATAAATCAATTATATAATTATAAATAAAAAAACATAATAAAACTATGTAATATCATGAATAAAACTAACAATGCTCTAACTTTAAGTAATTTATTTGCAGGTTATGGAAATAGAATAATATTAAACAATATTTCCCTAAACGCAGAAAAAGGCAAAATTATAGCAATTATGGGTAGGTCTGGCTCAGGAAAAACAACCTTACTAAAAACAATAACAGGTCAACTGCCAATAAAACATGGGAGCATCCATATCTTTGATAAAGATATAAATAATATATCCAACAAAGATCTCAAAAATTTGAGGAAAAATTTGGGTGTTTTATTTCAACATGGAGCGTTATTTTCAGATCTAAATATATTTGAAAATATCGCTCTTCCTTTAACTGAGCTTAGTGTTATATCTGATCGAGAATTAACAACAATAGTTTTGGAAAAACTGGATAGTGTCGGATTAAAAGCTGCGGCACACCTACCAATAACAAAAATATCTGGAGGAATGGCAAAACGTGTTGCCCTAGCAAGAGCTATAATATTAAATCCAAAAATTGTACTATATGATGAACCTTTTTCAGGATTAGATCCAATTTCATCAGGGATAATAGCAGATCTCATAAAAACACTATCAAAAAAAAATGACTGCACATCATTGCTAATAACTCATAATGTAAGAGAAACCTTCAAAATATCTGATATAGTTTATATAATAGATAATGGTATGATAGCTGCCTCAGGAACACCATTAGAACTAGTAAACTCAAATAATCCTTATGTTCAACAATTCATACAAGGTAATATTGACGGGCCAGTAGCCTTTCATTACCCAGAAACAGAAGAATATAAAAAATGGCTAAAAGAGCAAGAACAAAAAATATGACTATAATATCTGACATGATTTACTGGATCTACCGAATAACATCAAACATAGGAAGATTCATTTGTTTTTTTATTAAAATATTGTCTTGTAGTAGCGTAATTTTTCAAAGGCCTAAACTATTAATAAAACAAATTTTTGTTCTCGGAAATAAATCCATATTAATCACAGTTATTTCTGGATTATTTATAGGATGTATTCTAGGGTTACAAGGTTATTACGTACTCAATAAATATAAGGCAGAAGATGTTCTTGGTTTTACAATAGCACTAGCTCTAGTACGTGAACTTTCTCCAGTTGTGACAGCAATGGTATTCATAGGTAGAGCTGGGACAGCTATGACAGCAGAAACTGCATTTATGAAAGCAGAAGAACAAATTATAGCTATGGAAATTATGGCTATAAATCCTGCAAAAATAATATTAGCCCCTAGGTTTTGGGCTGGAACGATATCAGTGCCATTATTATCATTAATTTTTTCTGTATCAGGAATTATAGGAGGATGGACAATAGGAGTGATTCTATCTGGAATTGATCAAGGAGTTTTTTGGTCTCAAATACAATACGGCATAAGCCTAAAAAATGACATACTAAATGGATTAATAAAGAGTATTATCTTCGGAATTGTTGCTTCATTAATATCCTTATATGAAGGATGGGAATCTCGCTCTACGCCAGAAGGTGTTTCTGAATCCATAACTAATTCGGTAGTAAACGGTTATTTATCGATATTAGCAATAAATTTTCTATTAACTATTATAATGTTCACGAAATAATTTTATGTATACAAAAAAATATAAAATAGAAGCATGGGTCGGCCTGTTTGTTATAATAGGAGTTATATCTTTTGTTTTTCTAGCAATATATGCTAGCAATATGAGATCCACTTCATTTTCTTCTGTTTATACTATTACTACGCATTTTGAGGATATAGGAGGATTGAAGGCTAATGCTCCAGTAAAGAGCGCTGGAGTCAAGGTGGGCAGAGTAAAAAAGGTGCATTTTAATAACAAAACTCTTCTCGCTGATGTTGTTATAGAAATTGATAAAAAAATACCATTTCCTATTGACACTACTGCTTCAATTTTAACTTCTGGAATTCTAGGTGAACAATTTATAGGATTGACTCCCGGTGCTGAAGAAACAATACTAGAAGATAAAGGTGTAATTATAAATACACAAAGTGCTTTATCAATAGAACATTTGGTTAGCAAATTACTTTACTTCCTTGTAGAAAAAGATGATTTAACCAAATCCAATAGTATTTTTGCTAACCAATATTAATTACTCAAATTACTGTGAGTTATTTATGACAAAAATTTTGTTAGTCATCCTATCATTGATGTTATCTGGATGTAACACTACTAACTCTTTTCAAAAAGACATTGTACTTAACAATATTGAAAAACTTAATAGAACAGCCCATAATATCAACTTTTCTGTAGACGAAATAATCCTATTACCTGCAGCTAAATCCTACAATTATATAATACCAAAACCAGTTCAATCATCTGTCAATAATTTTTTTAGCAATATAGACGACTTGCAATCTGCTACTAATTGCTTTCTTCAAGGACGAGGGATAGATGGAATAAATACGGTTGGAAGATTTTTATTTAACTCAACAATGGGTGTATTTGGACTTTTTGATGTAGCATCTATATCTGGTGCAGAAAAAATACAAAATGATTTCGGTATAACATTAGGCAAGTGGGGTATTCCTCCTGGCCCATACCTTGTTATTCCTTTTGTAGGACCAACTAGCGCGCGCGATGTTGTAGGAATAGGTATTAATCAAATATTCAATCCACTTAGAAAGTGGAACTCAGAACACTATAATTTCCTATCAATTTTATCAATAATTAATTATCGTGCTAAAATCATGCATATGACAGATCTTATTAAGGAAATTTCGATTGATCATTACTCTTTTATAAAAAATGCTTATTCAAAAAAAAGAGAAATTATGGTCCACGAAAACTTAGAAGATACTATGTATGATGATGAATAATAAAACACTTGAATATAAAAGAGTATAACAAACATGTTTATAGATAAATGCTTGAAAGGTTTATTATATAGTTTATTAAGTGTAGTTTTTTTATGCAACGCTTATGCACAATCTAGCTATCTAGAGCCTCCTGATAAATTCTTGTTAAGAGTTTCCGAAGAAGCTGTATCTGCTATGAAAAAAGAACTGGATCCAGCCAAAATTGATTTGTTGAAATTAAATGAAATAGTCAAAATCTACATGCTACCACACGTAGATTTTCAAAAAATGACTAAGCTAACTGCTGGACGTCATTGGCAAACCGCTACAAACGAACAAAAAGAAGAATTAATAAATCTATTTCGTAAAAAATTAATTAAGACCTACTCAATGGCGTTATTACAAATTTCTCCAAATGCCACAATGTCTACTTATGTAAATAAAACAGGAATTGACTGCAGTAATACAATAGCAAAATCAATTATAAAAGAACCGAATGGACAAAGCATACAAATAGGCTATAGACTTTCCATAGCTGAAAACAAATGGAAAATATACGATGTAAGCATAGAAGGGCTTTGGTTGGTAGAAAACTATAGGTCACAGTTTAACAAAGAAATTAACAAATCTGGCATAAACAATTTAATCAAAAAATTAAATGATAATTGATTAAATTACTTCGAAATATTTTTAATAAAAAACGTATATGTTAGCCATTAGCCTAGAAAAAATATCAAAAACGTATCAAAAAAAATCCACAAATTGTATTTTTTTCAATAAAAATGAAAATTTAACAAAAAGCAAACCAGCTCTACAAAACATAGATCTTCAAATACAGCCAGGTGAATTTTTTGGGCTCCTTGGCCCAAATGGTGCAGGAAAAACCACTCTTATATCCATACTGTCTGGGCTATCTTATCCTAGTTCAGGTAATGCGAAAATTTATGGTTTTGATGTAGTTAGCGATTATGATAAAACTAGAAGAATATTAGGTGTTGTACCTCAAGAACTATTATATGATCCATTTTTCACAGTAAGAGAAACACTGCGTATACAATCAGGGTACTTTGGTCTTAGAAAAAATGATGATTGGATAGATGAGGTATTACATAATCTAGGTCTAAGCGATAAATCAAATGCAAATATGCGCACGTTATCTGGTGGTATGAAAAGAAGAGTTTTAGTAGCACAAGCATTAGTTCATAAACCACCTGTTATAATTTTAGATGAGCCAACAGCTGGTGTTGATGTAGAATTAAGACATACTTTATGGGAATTCATCTCTCGTCTAAATAATAATGGACATACTATTCTATTAACCACACACTACTTAGAAGAAGCTGAAGCTCTTTGTAAAAGATTGGCTATACTAAAAGAAGGAAAACTTGTTGCTCTTGATTATACGAGAGAAATTCTATCCAAAGCAGGAGGACAAGGACTAGAAGATGCTTTTGTGAAAATAATGAATGAGAAAACTATTGATAGCGATATTTAAGAGGATATAGGGTGAAAAATACACAATTTGAAGCTGTAAGAGAAATAATAGATTCAAAAAAATCTGGATTTATAACTCTTATGTATAAAGAATTACTACGATTTTATAAAGTGTTCTTTCAAACTGTCGCCGCTCCAGTAACAACAGCTATATTATATTTACTAGTTTTTTCTCAAGTTTTAGGAGAAAAAATAGCATATGACACCATTCCTTATACTAATTTTATCATACCTGGTCTTATGATGATGAGTATGCTGCAAAATGCTTTTTCCAATCCATCTTCATCTCTAGTTCAAAGCAGAATGACAGGCAGCATAATATTTATGCTAATGTCCCCTATTTCACCTATGGAGACTTTCTTTGCCTATATAATAGCGGCTATCTCAAGAGGTTTACTTGTTGGTGTAAGTGTATGGATTGTTTCTTTAATAATGTTCCCCATTTTTCCAAGCAATATATTATGGGTTATAACATTTTCTATAATAGCATGTGGAATTATGGGTTCTTTAGGGATAATAGCTGGACTATATTCTGAAAAATATGATCAATTATCAGTATTTCAGAATTTTTTAATAGTTCCATCTACATTCCTATCAGGAGTTTTTTATTCTATACATAATTTGCCTAAATTCTGGCAGCAAATCTCCTTATATAATCCTGTATTTTATGTTATAGATGGTTTTCGTTTCGGCTTCTTTGATAGATCTGATGTTTCACCATGGCAAAGCCTTATTATTACTACTTCTGTGCTTTTCATGCTTGCATCTTATGCCTTATATTTACTATCAATTGGCTATAAAATCAGAAACTAAATTATTTTGCAAATAATTATTTATGAATATGAATTAATTAATTATAAAGGCAGTCAACTCAAAAATGATTTCCAATGAAGAGCTACATATAGTAGGAGAATCGCCCCTAAAGGGAGAAGTGTATATATCTGGAGCAAAAAATGCAGCCTTACCAATATTATGCGCTGGATTATTAACTGAAGAACCTATCATTCTAAACAATGTTCCAGAATTAGATGATGTAAAAACTATTCTAAAACTTTTAGAGCATCTTGGTGCAAAAACTTCAAAAAAAAATAATCAAACAATAATTCAAGCAGATACGATACATAATACTGAAGCTCCTTACGATTTAGTAAAAACCATGAGAGCCTCCATATTAGTTCTGGGACCTTTACTTGCAAGATATGGAGAGGCAAGAATAAGTTTACCAGGAGGATGTTCAATAGGACAAAGACCTGTTGACCAACATATTAAATTCTTATCAGCCTTAGGCGCTGAAATCAGGATGGAACAAGGATTTATAATAGCAAAATCAAAAAAATTGCAAGGTACTGTAATAAAACCTGACGTAGTCACCGTAACAGGCACAGAAAATTTTATGATGGCTGCCTCTTTAGCAAAAGGTACTACTATAATAGAAAATGCAGCTTGTGAACCTGAGATCACAGACTTGGCCCATTTTCTGATACAAATGGGCGCTAAGATTACTGGTCATGGCACAAGACGCATAAAAATAGAAGGCGTTAACTACTTGAATGGCGCTAAATATGTAATATCACCAGATAGAATTGAAGCTGGGACCTTCTTATGCGCCCTAGCTACTATTGGAGGTTGTATTAACCTAATAAATGTCAATCCGCATGAAATGACATCAACTCTCCACAAATTAAAAGAAGCTGGATTGGAGATAGAAATTGGACAGAATTGGTTAAAATGTAAAATGAATAAAAAACCTAATGCTGTAAACATTAATACTAGTGAATATCCAGGGCTAGCTACAGACATGCAAGCACAGTTTATGGCAATGAATACTGTAGCTAACGGAACTTCTTCTATAACAGAAAATATTTTCGAAAATAGATATATGCATGTACCTGAATTAAGAAGAATGGGTGCAGATATTACAATAGATGGTAATCAAGCTATAATTCGTGGAGTTAATAAACTCTACGGCACAACTGTAAAAGCAACTGACTTAAGAGCTTCAGCTAGTTTAGTTATCGCAGCTTTAGCATCTAAAGGAAAAACAATAATAGAGTCCATATATCATTTAGATCGTGGATATGAAAAAATGGAAGAAAAACTTAGAATGTTGGGAGCTAATATTCTAAGAGCACCTAGAAAGGAATAAAGAATGAAAGAATCTTCAGATATACAAATTACTCTTGCTCTTTCTAAGGGTAGAATTTTTGAAGAAACAATGCCTCTTTTAGCTGAAGCAGGTATCCAGGTAATGGAGAATCCAGAAAAATCTAGAAAACTTATTATACCAACTAGCAGTCCAAACTTGAGACTTTTAATACTAAGGGCATCTGATGTTCCAACATACGTTCAATATGGAGCTGCCGATCTAGGAATAGCTGGAAAAGATGTATTAATTGAGCATTCTGCTCAACATCCAGGTAGCTTATATCAACCAATCGATCTTAATATAGCTAAATGTAAATTATCAGTTGCTGTTCGCAAAGATTTCAACTATGTAAACGCTGTAAAACAAGGAGCTAGACTAAGAGTAGCAACAAAATATGTCAAACTTACTAGAGAGTATTTTGCTACAAAAGGAGTATATGTAGATATCATTAAACTTTATGGTTCCATGGAACTAGCTCCTCTAGTTGGATTAGCAGATGCAATTGTTGATGTTGTCTCTACAGGCGATACATTAAGAGTTAATGGCTTAGTTCCTGTCGAAGATATAATGCAAATATCTTCAAGATTAGTAGTTAATAGAGCTTCTTTAAAAAATCGGGGAGATAAGCTAAAACCATTGATGGACGCTTTTTATAAAGCTAGTAATTAGCGACAAAATATTAATTCTTTAGTATAACTGGATATATGAAACATGATTAAAATTAACCATCTGAATTCATGTGAAGAAGACTTTTACGTGAAACTTTCTAAACTGCTGTCTTTTAACTCCACAGAAGATAAATCTATAGAACAAACTGTAGAATCTATATTATCAGATATCAAAGTTCAAGGTGATGAAGCGTTAATAAAATATACTAATCAATTAGATAGGATAAATGTAAAACGATCCTCAGAATTAGAAATACCTAAAAGCAAATGGCTAGAAGCCTTAAATAGCATTCCAGAAAATCAAAAGAAATCTTTAGAATTATCAGCGGCGAGAATTAGAAAATATCATGAATATCAAAAAATAGATACTTGGCAATATACAGAAGATGACGGGACAACACTAGGACAAAAAATATCAGCAATAGATAAAGTTGGTCTATATGTTCCGGGAGGAAAAGCAGCTTACCCATCATCAGTTCTTATGAATGCAATACCAGCTAAAGTAGCTGGAGTCCCAGAATTAATTATAACTTCTCCAACTCCTGACGGTTATATGAACCCTCTAGTTTTAGCTGCAGCTGCTATATGTGAAGTAGATCGAATACTAACTATTGGTGGAGCTCAAGCAATAGCTGCTCTAGCATATGGAACAGAAACTATACCCCAAGTTGATAAAATCGTTGGGCCAGGAAATGCTTATGTAGCATCTGCCAAGAAAAAAGTTTTTGGTACTGTTGGAATAGATATGATAGCTGGACCAAGTGAGATTCTTATTATATGCGATGGAAAGACTCCAGCAGAATGGATAGCTATGGATTTATTTTCACAAGCAGAACACGATGAACTAGCTCAATCTATATTGTTATGCCCTGATGCATCTTTTATAAAACAAGTAAAAATAGCTATAGATAAATTACTACCAGAAATGCCTAGACAAGAAATATTAAAAAAAAGTTTGTCTAATAGAGGCATTATGATTCATGTAAAAGATTTAGAAGAAGCTTGTGACATTTCCAACAGAATAGCTCCTGAACACTTAGAAATTTCTATAGAAGACCCTAATAAAATCTTAAAACTTATTAAACATGCTGGCGCCATATTTCTAGGAAAATTTACTTCTGAGTCACTTGGTGATTACTGTGCTGGACCTAATCATGTATTACCAACATCACGTACTGCTAGATTTTCATCTCCTCTTGGAGTATATGATTTCCAAAAACGATCTAGCTTAATTAATGTGTCTAGAACAGGGGCAATAAAACTAGGGAAAATAGCTGTTGATCTTGCACTGGGAGAAGGTTTGCAGGCACATGCAGCAAGTGCCCAATATCGTATTAATGGAGAATAATTATGACAGTAAAGATTAAAAAATCTTGTGACTTTATTTTCCATACTATAAGACAAGATATACAAAAGACTACATCTTATCCAATTAGCGATGCTTCTGGTTTAATCAAATTAGATGCAATGGAATCACCATATGAGCTACCGAATGAACTACGAGAAAAAATAAGCAAAAGGATAAGTTTATTATCATTTAATAGATATCCTTCAACAAATAAAAAAGAGCTAATTCAAACTATTAAAAATGCTTTTGACATACCTCTTGAAGCTGATGTTTTATTTGGTAATGGCTCAGATGAATTAATACAGCTTATTATTCAAAGTTGCTGTTCACCAGGAGATGTTGTTTTATCTCCTTCTCCTTCATTCGTATATTTTGAAATGGCATCTAAATTTAACCATGCTAAATTTATAGATGTACCATTAAATAATAATTTTCAGCTAAATATGATGGAGATGCTCAGTGCAATAGAAAAACATAAACCAAAAGTAATTTTTTTGGCCATGCCAAACAATCCTACTGGTAGTCTATGGAATAATGATGAAGTACAAAAAATCATAGATAATGCACCAGGTTTAGTTGTCATTGATGAGGCATATCAAGCATTTACAGATTATACATGGATGCAAATGGTTACTAAATTACCAAATATTCTTGTTCTAAGAACTGTATCAAAAATAGGTTTAGCTGGACTCAGATTTGGTTATCTATCAGGAAATCATGACTGGATAAATCAAATAAATAAAGTAAGACCTCCTTATAACATAAACATTCTTACAGAACAGGCTATTCTGGAAATCATATCAAATAAAAACATTCTAGATAAGCAAACCAAACAGATTTTAAAAAATAAAGATTTTTTAACATCTGAATTAGGAAAATTCAGCGCCCTAACTTTATTTCCATCACATGCAAATTTTATACTCATAAAAATTTGTAATGAATTTGATGCAACTGATATATATGAAAAATTAAAAAAAGGAGGTGTGCTTATAAAAAACCTATCCAACTCTCATAATTTGTTAAAAAACTGTTTGAGAATATCCATAGGAACATTCGAAGAAAATCTAATTCTTTTAAACATTCTAAAAAACCTAATTAATTAGTGGTTATTATGAGAATATCTAAGGTATATCGTAAAACAAACGAAACAACAGTAAATGTAAATATAAATATTGATGGAACAGGTAAGCAATCTATAAAAACAAACATGCCTTTCCTCGACCATATGATAGAACAGATAGCTAGACATGGTCTTATTGATATTGATATCGAATCTGAAGGTGATAACTATATAGATGACCATCATTCTGCTGAAGATATAGGAATAACGTTAGGAATGGCTATTAAAGAAGCATTAGGAGATAAAGCTGGCATATCTCGTTATAGCCATGTATATGTTCCATTAGATGAATCCCTATCAAGGGTAGTGATAGATTTTTCTGGAAGACCTCATTTAGAATACAATGTAGCTTATACAAGAGCTCGTGTTGGAAATTTTGATGTAGACCTAATAAGAGAATTTTTTCAAGGCCTAGTAAATCATGCGTTTATGACTTTACATATAGATAATCTTAAAGGCAAAAATACACATCATCAATGTGAATCAATTTTTAAAGGTTTTGGTAGAGCTCTAAGACAAGCATCTTCTTTAGACGAAAGAATGAAGGGCATAATACCATCTACAAAAGGTATTTTATAAACAAAATGTAACTCACTAAAGGTTATATCGTGACAAAAATTGCTATTATTGATTATGGGATGAGTAATCTTCATTCCGTAGCTCGTGCTTTGCAATATGCTTCTCCAGAAGCTAGCATAAAAATTTGCAATAAATCTAAAGATATCTCTGAAGCGGATCGCATAATTCTCCCTGGTCAGGGAGCTATGTCTGATTCTATGATGAATCTTGAAAAATCTGGATTACTAGATATAGTTAAAGAAACTATTAACAATAAACCAGTAATGGGTATATGTGTTGGCCAGCAAATGTTATTTGAATCTAGTGAGGAAGGCAATAATACTACATGTCTTTCTTTGCTAAAAGGTCATGTACATTTGTTCAAAGGTGAAATTTTTGCGCAAAATGATGTTTGTTTACAATCAAATAATGATCTTCTAAAAGTTCCACACATTGGATGGAATAAAGTAAGACAATGTCAAAAACACTATCTATGGACCGACATACCAAACAACACTCATTTTTATTTTGTGCATAGCTATTACGTAAAACCTGTTGACTCTAAACTTATATTGGGAGAAACTGATTACGGGATATCTTTTGCTAGTGCAATAGTATCCAACAATATATTTGCCGTACAATTTCATCCAGAAAAAAGTTCTAAAAACGGTTTAATTTTGTATCGCAATTTTGTAAATTGGAAACCCTAACCTATCGTGTTAGATTTTTTTAAAATTATTAATTGATAATATATCATGTTGCTAATTCCTGCAATCGACCTTAAAGATGGAAAATGCGTTAGATTACGCCAAGGAAACTTGGAAGATGTTACTGTTTTTTCCGAAGACCCAACTACAATAGCCAAAAAGTGGGTAAATGATGGAGCCAAACGCATACATTTAGTTGACTTAAATGGAGCAGTAGTTGGAAAACCAAAAAATGATAGCCAAATTAAAAGTATATTAAAATCAGTCAGCCAAGATGTAGAAGTTCAAATTGGCGGAGGTATTCGTGATTTAAATACAATTGAATATTATTTAGACTCAGGCATTTCGTATGTGATCATTGGAACTGCCGCTATTAAAAATCCTGGTTTTTTAAATGAAGCTTGCGTGGCTTTTCCTGGCCATATTATAGTAGGATTGGATGCCAAAGATGGCAAAATAGCTACTGATGGATGGAGTAAAATTACACGCCATAATATTATAGACATTGCAAAAAAATTTGAAGATTATGGATGCGATGGAATAATATATACTGATATTGGAAGAGATGGCATGCTTTCTGGAGTCAATATAGAAGCTACTGTTAGCTTAGCGCAAAATGTCAAAATACCAGTATATGCTTCTGGTGGTATAGCAACCATAAAAGATATAGAAGAATTATGCAAAGTATCTGAAGAAGGAATTTCTGGCGCAATTCTTGGCCGCAGTATTTATGAAGGTACTCTTGATTTTCAACAAGCACAGAAATTAGCTGAAAAACTAACAAATTAATATGAAGATTAAAAACTCTCTCACAAAAAGAATAATACCTTGCCTAGATGTTACTGGAGGCCGTGTAGTTAAAGGAGTAAATTTTGTTAATTTATCTGATGCTGGAGATCCTGTTGAAATAGCAAAAAAATATGATGAACAAGGAGCTGATGAAATAACCTTCTTAGATATAACTGCTTCTAGTGATGAAAGAGATCTTATATTACCTGTAATAGAAAAAGTAGCCTCACAAGTATTCATTCCTTTAACGGTTGGAGGAGGAGTTCGGAAATTATCTGATATACAAAGATTATTAAATGCTGGAGCAGATAAAATTAGCATTAATAGTACAGCTGTCAGTAATCCAGAATTAATTCAAGAAGCTTCATCTTACTACGGATCTCAATGTATAGTAGTAGCCATAGATGCCCGCAAAACATCTAAAAAAGGAGAATTAGACAAATGGGAAGTATTCACTAAAGGTGGTCGTAATTCAACAGGACTAGATGCCATAAAATGGGCAGAACAAGTTTCATCATATGGAGCAGGCGAAATATTACTAACTAGTATGGATAGAGATGGTACAAAAACTGGATTTGATATTGAATTAACAAGACTCATATCTGATTCTGTACCTATACCTGTTATAGCTTCTGGAGGAGTTGGTAATTTACAGCATTTAGCAGATGGTATTTTAAAGGGTCATGCCAGTGCTGTATTAGCAGCAAGTATATTTCATTTTGGTGAATATTCTATTAAAGAATGTAAGAATTTTTTATCAAATCTAGGCATCTTAGTAAGATAAACTTATGAATTACGAAAACGAAAAATCTACAATTTCATGGATAGATGAATTAAAATTTGGTAATGATGGGTTAATACCTGTAATAGCTCAGGACCATGAAAATGGTGATGTTCTTATGATGGCATGGATGAATAAGGAAGCCCTCGAAAAGACAATATCATTAGGCAAGGCTATTTACTGGTCAAGGTCTCGCAAGAAATTATGGGAAAAAGGTGAGGAATCAGGTCATACTCAAATAGTTCAAGAAATCAGACTAGACTGTGATGGAGATGTTATCTTATTAAAAATTAAACAGTTAGGAAATATATCTTGCCATACAGGTAGGAAAAGTTGTTTTTTCCGTGTTTTGAAAAATGATAATTCAGAGAATGCAACTTGGGCATCAGTCGATGAAATTTTAAAAAACCCTAAACTTATGTATAAAAATGAATAATCACAATCATCATATTGAAATATTAAGTAGAATAGCAAATACATTAGAAACTCGTAAACCTAAAGAAGGTATCACAAATAATAAATCTTATGTTAGCGAATTATTTAATAAAGGACCAGATTCTTTTTTAAAAAAAATTGGAGAAGAAGCAACGGAATTAGTTATGGCAGCTAAAGATGGCATACCACAGAGAATAATAAGTGAAACAGCTGATTTATGGTTCCATAGTCTAGTACTATTATCTTACTACAATCTCAGACCTGAGGATATTATGCTAGAATTAGAAAAAAGGGAAGGGATATCCGGAATTGAAGAAAAAGCTATGAGAAACTCAAACAAAACATAATATTTTTTAAAATGAAAAATTGTATTTTTTGCAAAATTGTAGAGAAAAAATTACCAGCAAATATAATATTTGAAGATGATTATTTTCTGGCTTTTCATGATATTAAACCAGCGGCACCAGTACATTTATTACTTATACCAAAAAAACATATTGAATCTATTAACCATACTGATAAAAATGATGAAATATGGCTAGGAAAAATGTTATTATTAATACCAAAAATAGCTTTTGATAATGGTTGCAAACCTGGTATTGATGGAGGATTCCGTATAATAAATAATTGTGGAGCTGCTGTAGGACAAGAAGTCCTACATTTACATTTTCACATATTAGGTGGTTTTGTTGGTAGTTAATACAAAATCCAAAACTGGCAAACATGGAGATTAAAATGACATATTTTAGTATATGGCATTGGTTAGTAATAATATTGTTAGCATTAGTCTTATTTGGTTCAAAAAAAATGAGTTGCATCAAAAAAAAGGCCAGGTCTTGCTATAAAAAATTCAGAAATAGAAAAAACTATTTCGATAACTCAAAAGATTAAAGAATAAACAAAAACAGTAGAACACTTGAATAACAAAATAAGATCTCATATACTGACTAACTAGATTAATAAATGATTGTATATCATATATATCTACAAATAATCAGTCTTGTTCCGGTGTTTTTTGCCATAAAGTGCATAATACTGTGAATACTATTTAATTAACTAATGATTACAGTTTACAATACCAGTTTACAATACTAAAACTTGACCGATTTTAATATACTTAATTAAAGTTATTTTTTAACTACTGCTATTACCACTATACCTTTAATTTCTTATCAAAAATATAATTTTATACCCTGAGATTATATAACCATATATAGGTTTAGCATTTGGCTTTGCAATAATTATAGATATTTTTTGTTAGTAACAAATTAAAGATTGCCAGAGAAAATATATTGATAAGCGTAACAACTAATACATTACCACTCCTGATATAATCATTCTATTTATAATTGATATGCTAATCGCTTGTTATATGGAATTATAAATCTATATGTAAAATTTACTAAAAATATTACATCAATAATTGAATATGAACTCTGTCAATATAAAAATCCTGAATCAATGGTTGAATGAATTATTAAAACCAGAAAAATTTGTTGATTATTGCCCTAATGGTTTACAAATAAATGGGAAAAAAAATATAAGAAAAGTAATAGTAGGAGTTACATCAAGTCTAGATTTTTTAAATATTGCTGTTCATCAAAAAGCCGATGCAGTAATTGTACATCATGGTGTTTTTTGGAAAGGAAATAATGTTATAAGCGATATATTAAAAAATAGAATAAAATTATGTTTGCAAAATGATTTAAATTTATTTGCATACCATTTGCCATTAGATGTTCATCCATATATTGGCAATAATGTACAATTAGGTAAAATATTAGAATTTGATATTATAGAAAAACAACTAAACAAAGATTCTTTACTAATGTTTGGAAAATATAAAAAAAATATCACAATGCAAGAATTAAATAGTCACATAAGCAAAAAACTAGAAAGAACTAGCTTATTGATAGGAAACCCTAATGAAACTGTAAATAAAATAGCCTGGTGTACTGGAGGAGCTCAAAATAAATTTATAGAAGCTTATAATGAAGGCGCAAATGTTTATATAACTGGTGAGATTTCTGAACCAGTATTTCACATTTCTAAAGAATTAGATATTGGGTTCATATGTGCAGGTCACCATGCAACAGAAAGATATGGAATAAAAGCCTTAGGATTGGCTATAAAAAAAGAATTCAATATTGAGGTTGATTTCATAGACATAAATAATCCCATTTAAATAAAATATAGATTTTTATAAAGGTAACTTTAAATATGATGGTTCTTTACTCTGGAGAAACATGTCCTTTTTCACATAGATGTCGTTTTGTTTTATTTGAAAAATGGATGGATTTTGAAATTCATAATGTAGACTTGAAAAATAAACCAAAAGAAATTTTTGATATGAATTCTTATGGCCAAGTGCCAATTTTATCTGAAAGAGAGCTAATACTTTACGAATCAAACATCATAAACGAATATATCGATGAAAGATTTCCTCATCCACAATTAATGCCAGCTGATCCATTAACCAGAGCAAGAGTTAGGTTGTTCTTATATACCTTTGAAAAAGAGCTATTCTCACAAGTAAAGATTATTGAGTCCCAAGATACTACAAGTACTAATGAAAAGAATATTCTAGAAGCTAGAAACAATATTAAAGAACGTCTAACACAATTATCACCAATATTAACCAAAAATAAATTTCTTCTAGGTGATGACTTCTCTATGTTAGATATAGCTATAGCACCTTTACTATGGCGTCTAGAATATTATGGAATATCTTTACCAAAAAGTGCAGCTCCATTACAAAAATATGCCGAAAGAATATTTTCACGATCTGCTTATATAGAATCCTTGTCCCCAGCTGAAAAACTTATGCGCAAATAAAGACAATACACATGGATAAAATATCAACAAAACCTTATTTTATAAGAGCAATATTTGAATGGTGTACAGATAACAACTACTCTCCACACATATTAGTAAGTATCGACAAAAATACATTGGTTCCTACAGACTATGTACAAGAAAACAAAATAATACTAAATATAAGTCAAGAAGCTTGTAACAATATGGAAATAAATAATAATTTTATTAAATTCCAAACAAGGTTTAATGGAATTATAGAGAATATATTTATTCCTATGGAAAGAATATTGTATATCTTTTCCAAAGAAACTGGTTATGGCATGGAATTCCATGTAGAAGATATAGAATCAGTTAAAACAGAAAAAAAATCTTTTTCTATTGTTAAATAATATATAAAGGCATGGTATAATAAATTTTTAGCCGGCTTAGCTCAGTTGGTAGAGCAGCGCATTTGTAATGCGAAGGTCGGGGGTTCGACTCCTCTAGCCGGCACCATTTTTATTATTATTAAGTATTGACATATTTGCTAAATCTAAATATCATTTAGTAAGTGTTGCTTATCATAATACTTTTCCCTGATAGCTCAGTTGGTAGAGCGACGGACTGTTAATCCGCAGGTCGCTGGTTCGAGTCCAGCTCGGGGAGCCAAGCTAATATTCATTAGTCTGTCCTTCCTCTTCTGATTCTGTAGGTTGTGTTCTATTTGATTTCTATATTATAAAAACAACAAAAATATTATTTTATCAAATAACGTTTATTAACTAAATTATGGATATACATCAAGAAGTAAAAAAAAGACGGACTTTTGCGATAATATCTCACCCAGATGCTGGCAAAACCACACTAACTGAAAAACTATTACTTTTTGCTGGAGCAATACAAATAGCAGGAACAGTAAAGTCAAGAAAAGCTTCTAGATATGCATCTTCTGACTGGATGGAGATAGAAAAACAAAGAGGTATATCTGTAGCATCATCTGTTATGCAAGTCGAATATAATGACCATATCATTAATTTATTAGATACACCAGGACACCAAGACTTTTCTGAAGATACGTATAGAGTATTAACTGCTGTAGATTCTGCCCTAATGGTGATAGATGCTGCCAATGGAATAGAATCTCAAACCATACGATTGTTAGAAGTTTGTAGAAAAAGAAGAACTCCTATAATAACTTTTATAAATAAATTAGATAGAGAAGTTAAAGATCCCTTTGATTTATTACATGAAATAGAAGATCACCTAAAAATAGATGCCATACCATTTACTTGGCCAATAGGCATGGGAAAATCTTTCGAAGGTGTTCTTGAGATAAAAACAGATAAAATCTTATCATTTAAAGCAGGTCAAGATCGCTATCAATCACCTGATATTCTTAGTAAGAATGGATCAAATAAAAAAAATAATCTACTATTTGAAAAATTATTTAGCAAAATAGAACAAGATGTAACTTTAATAAAAGAAGCAACTCCAGAATTTGATATAAAAAAGTTTATTTCTGGAGAACAAACACCTGTTTTTTTTGGTTCAGCTATTAATAATTTTGGTGTACAAGAAGTTTTAGATACCTTAATAGATTATTTCCCACCACCATCTTATCAGCCAGCAATACAAAGAGATGTATTCCCAGATGAAGAAAGATTTACTGGCTTTGTCTTCAAAATACAAGCTAATATGGATCCATCTCATAGAGATAGAATAGCGTTTATTAAGGTATGCTCTGGGATCTTCAAAAGAGGGATGAAATTAAAAATTTCTAGAACTAAAAAAGATATAAAAACAAATAATGTTGTTTCGTTTTTATCACAAAAAAGAGACTTAATAAATGAAGCCTTTGCTGGAGATATCATCGGAATACCAAATCATGGAGTATTACAACTTGGAGATGTATTAACAGAAGGTGAAAATTTACAATTCACAGGTCTTCCTTTTTTTGCTCCAGAAATATTTAGATCAGTTGAAATCAAAGATCCTTTAAAAAACAAGCAATTAAATACAGGGTTAAAACAACTAGGAGAAGAAGGGGCAATTCAAGTTTTTCAATTATATAAAAGTAATACGTTGCTGCTAGGAGCTGTTGGACAACTTCAATTTGAAGTAGTAGCTCATCGTTTAAAACACGAGTACAACGCAGATGTAAATATTTTGCCAGTTAAGTTTATATTGGCAAGATGGATATCGTCTAAAAATAATAAAATATTAAATAAATTTATAGATTCCAATACTTCCAATATTGCTTTTGATTCATTAGGAAATATAACTTTTCTAGCTACTTCACAATCACAATTAAAGATATCACAGGAATTACATCCAGAAATAGAGTTTCACAAGATAAGAGAGTATAATAAGCTGTTGTCTGTTATTAATGATTTATAATAAAAGATTTTTTCTTACAATTCATGGTTACAAAAAAATACTAATTTTCATATCCATAACAATTATCATTGGGATTATTGTTGAAAAAACTTTATTTCAAAATATGACTTTCAATGTTAACAAAATTAATAATAATTATTCTCAAAAAGAAGTTTTAAACGCAAACGGTCAAAGATTTATAGTGCAGCCTCCTCAACCACTCATCAATGGAACTCTTGGCGATCCTGATCTATCAATCAATAATACAAAACAAATAAATACCATTTCTCTAGTGGAAAGTGATATAGAAAACACAAATAACTCAAGCAATACTGACGAGATAGGGATAAAAAGACTGATTATAAATCCCAATAATATTACTGAAATACCCCTACTTGATCTAACAAAATAATAAAATATAACAGTTATATAGTAATATATAACTTCTAAATAGTTCTCTTATGTTAATACATGTTAAAATATGATCTTAATTTGTAACATTAGAACTTTGGATAAAATTAAAAATACATTATTTTTACATATAGATATTAAAATGTAATAATGATCATTATCATTTTGTTCACATAGAGTTTAATACCATAAAAGTAATCTCTATATAAATTTTATTTAATTTTTTGTAAAAACAATTTAAAGACTTACGGATTTTAATATTATGCTTGCCAACCCAGCTAATAAATATGTACCATTTCGCCCATTTACTAAAGACTATTCAGATCGCACATGGCCTAGCAAAAAAATTGCTAAAGCACCTATCTGGCTCAGCACTGATTTACGTGATGGGAATCAAGCTCTAATAGAGCCTATGAATGTTGAAAGAAAAATTAGTTTTTTTGAACAATTACTCAAAATTGGATTTAAAGAAATAGAAGTTGGTTTTCCTTCAGCTTCTCAAACTGATTTTGATTTTGTAAGAAAATTAATAGATGATGAATATATTCCTGAAGATGTTACGATCTCAGTTCTTACACAAGCTCGTGAAGATTTGATTAAAAGAACAATAGAAGCTGTAGCGGGAGCTAAAACTGGTATAATCCATTTATACAATGCATGTGCTCCTTCTTTTAGAAAAATCGTTTTTAATATGAGTCGTGATGAGATTAAAAAAATTGCTATCGATGGGACAACACTTGTAAAAGATTTATTTAGCCAATATCCACAGACTAATTGGCATTACGAATACTCTATAGAAGTTTTTAGCAGCACCGAGTTAGATTTTGCTTTAGATGTAGCAAATACAGTTATTGACATTTATCAGCCAACAAGTACTAATAAGATGATTCTTAACCTACCTGCTACTATTGAGTCTTCTACTCCTAATGTGTATGCAGACCAAATAGAATGGATGCATAGAAATATAAATAATAGGGAAAACGTCATTATCAGCGTACATCCTCATAATGATAGAGGAACAGCTGTAGCTGCAGCTGAATTAGCTTTAATGGCTGGTGCAGACCGTGTGGAAGGATGCTTATTCGGCCACGGAGAACGTACAGGTAATGTTGATCTTTTGACTCTTGCTTTGAATCTTTATACACAAGGCATTAATCCTAATTTAGATTTTTCTGATATAGATGAAGTTAGACGTTGTGTAGAATACTGCACACAAATGTCTACAAATCCAAGACATCCTTATGTTGGTGATTTGGTATTCACAGCATTTTCTGGTTCTCATCAAGATGCAATTAAAAAGGGAATGGCGAAACAGCAGTCTGATGATGTGTGGGAAGTACCATATCTTCCTATAGACCCTGCAGATTTAGGACGTAGTTATGATGCTGTTATACGAGTTAATAGTCAATCTGGGAAAGGTGGCGTCTCTTATCTATTAGAACGTGAATATGGCCTTTCATTGCCAAGAAGACTGCAAATTGAATTTAGTCGCTACATACAAAGAATTACTGACAAGACAGGAAGAGAAGTAACAGCAGAAGAAGTTTACAAAACATTTAAAGAAGAATATCTAGATCAAAATAACCCATGGAAATTGATACGTCATCGTATCGATGGCGACCCCAGTGAAATTGAAGCCAAGCATTTTAAAATTGAAGCTGAACTAGAGTATAATAATGAAAAACGTCTAGTAAAAGGAGAAGGCAATGGTGCAATATCTGCCTTCATATCTTCTTTAGGCTTGCCTGCAAGAATAATGAGTTATCACGAACATTCTATAGGAGCTAATACTAATACTAAAGCTGCTTGTTATGTTGAACTCAGAATAGACAGTTCTAATACTGGATTTGGTGTCGGTATAGATAGAGATATAGTAACCGCTTCTTTCAGAGCTGTATTAAGTGCTATCAATAGACATATAAAGTCAACAGAATCATCTTTATAAATAAAACATGAACAATAATCATAAATAATCATACATAGTTTGATATTTATGATTATTGTATAATATAGCTCTATATTGAATATAATAACTTTGCATTAAAAAATATAAATTATGCTGCCAAATCAAAAAAAAATATTAATAAACCTCATTGAATCTGCAGTTAATGATTTGGTACCTAGTAATGAAATAGAAATAATTTTAGAAAAACCAAAAATAAAATTATACGGCGATATATCTACTAATATAGCCATGCGCATAGCAAAAAAAATTAACAAAAACCCTATGGATCTAGCACAAAATATTGTAGATATGCTCAATGAGAATATAGATAGTAAAAAAATTATTTCTAATATAGAAATTGTTAAGCCTGGGTTTATTAATTTTTATATTAGTAAAGAAGCTATGATGGAAGTGTTTGATGAGATAGAACTATATAGAGACAAATACGGACATGCCAAAAATAGTTCAAAGAACAAGAATATATTAGTGGAGTTTGTATCAGCAAATCCTACAGGACCATTGCATGTTGGCCATGCAAGACAAGCAGCATTAGGTAGTGCCATTTGTCAAATTTATAAAGCAGTTGGATGGCATGTAGTCAGTGAATTTTATTACAATGACTCAGGTAATCAAATACATAATTTAGCTATAAGTGTACAATCAAGAGCTAAAAATATAGATTTTGAGACATTAGAGCCTAAAAATAAAGATTTATATCATGGCGAATATATTATAGATATTGCCAAATCTTTTATCAATAAAGAATGCATAGATAATACTGATGGTTCAAAAACTATTGCATCTGGCAACATAGATTGTTTAAATGATATCCAAACATTTGCCATTGCTTATTTACGTAAAGAACAAGATATAGATCTAAAATCTTTTGGTTTAATATTCGACAATTATTACCTAGAAAGTTCTTTATATACTTCTGGCAAAGTGGAAAAAACTGTACAAGCCTTGATAAACAGCGGATATACTTATGAACACGAAGGTGCTCTATGGCTAAAAACAACTGTTCTTACTGGTGATGATAAAGATAGGGTAATGCGTAAAAGTAATGATGGTGGCTATACATATTTTGTGCCAGATGTAGCTTATCATAAAACAAAATGGGACAGAGGGTTTCATACAGCAATAAATATACAAGGTAGTGACCATCACGGAACAGTATCTCGTGTACGTGCTGGATTGCAAGCATTATCAAACGATATACCAAAGAACTATCCTCAATACGTGCTACATAAAATGGTAAAGATTATTAGTAATGGTGAGGAAATAAAAATCTCTAAAAGGTCAGGTACATACGTTACTATGCGAGATTTAATAAGCTGGGTAGGTCGTGATGCAGCACGTTACTTTCTTATACAACGTCGTGCAGATACAGAGTTTATTTTTGATATAGATTTAGCAATTTCTCAAAAGGAAGAAAACCCTGTTTACTACATACAATATGCGTATGCAAGATTAAATTCAATATTAAAAAAAGCAAATATGGACCATTCTCTCATTCAAAAATCTGATATTAATCTTTTGACAAGCCATTCTGAGATAAATTTGATAAAACGTCTATCTGAATTCCCTTCTGTAATAAAACAATCAGCTGATGAATTGTCACCACATCTCATAGCATTCTGGCTACAAGAATGTGCAGCAGATTGTCATTCTTGGTATAATTCAGAACATGTTATAGTAGAACAAGAAAACTTGAAGTTAGCTAGGTTACGTTTGATAAATGCTACATTACAAGTATTAAGAAATGGTTTGACTTTATTAGGTGTATCTATACCTGAAGAAATGTAATGGATACTATTTTAAGTTTATAAATAGACTCCACTTATTATGACTTTCAAAACAAATACTTCAATAGTATGAATAGAGTTTCTAGTTTTAGAAAATTAGCTATAACAACAATAACAGTATATTTTTTTATTTTTTCTAATGTTTCATATGCGACTAAAAACAAATATGAAATATTAGATTTTAAAATACCTATAGCACAAGAAGATTCAATAGAGATTATTGAATTTTTTTCTTATATGTGCAAACACTGTAATGAAATAGAAATTTATTTAAATAGATGGTCTAAAAACATTCCAAATGATGTAAAAATAATAAAAATACCAATTGCTACTAATGACTATACTCAACAATTACAAAAAATTTACTTTACTATTGAGTCTATTAATAAAGAAGAACTTAATATAGAAATATTTAATACTATTAAAAAAGATAGGTTTTTTTTTAAAAAACACAAAAATCTAGAAAATTGGTTATTAAAACATCAAATTTCTATTAATAAATTTAATAAAGTATTCAATTCTTTCGGAATTGAAATAAAAATGAAACAAGCAAATAATCTTTTTCATTTTTGCAATATAAAAGAAATACCTATTTTCATAGTAGGTGGTGAATATCTAACATCACCAACACTAGCTGGTAATAGTTATATCGATACCATAGAAGAAATAGACAAATTGATTAATAAATATCGCTCAGAATCTAATACTATTTCTTAAACAAAAGTATTAGATTCATGAATAATTAATAAATGTTTTTAGTCTTTACTTATTCTTTCAAAAATATAGTCTAGTTTTTCTAGAAGAAGATCTATTTCTGCATCTGTTACATTTAACGAGGGCATAAAACGTAATAAATTTGGACGTGGAGCATTTAATAATAATCCTTCTGGTGTTAAATTCCTAGCTTCTTCAACAATATGATTAGCATCATTACTAGATAGAACTAAGGCTCTTAATAAACCAAAACCTCTTTCTCCTAATAATGAATATTTATTAGATAAATGCATTAAACCTTTAGATAACCTATCAGCTTTTCTTAAAACAGAATCCAAAAATTCTTTTTTACTTATAATATCAAATACTGCTAATCCAACTGCTGTACATAGAGGATTACCATTATAGGTTCCTCCTTGATCACCGTAAGCAAATACACAAACCTCTTCACGAGCCAGTAAAGCTGACAAAGGCAATCCTCCTCCTATACCCTTACCTAGTGTCATAATATCTGGTTCGATATCAGAATATTGGTATGCAAAAAGTTTACCAGTCCTACCCATGCCAGTCTGCACCTCATCTACTATTAATAATAAATCATGTTTCTTAGCAAGAATTCTCAGGTCTTTTAAAAACTCAATGTTCGCAGGAATAACACCAGACTCACCCTGTATTGGTTCTAACATAATAGCTACAACATTATTGTCTATTAAAGATTCTACAGACGATATATTATTTATCTCTGCCTTTAAAAAACCATCTACTTGAGGTTTAAAAATTGAATCCCATCCTGGCTTTCCTGATGCAGACATAGTAGCTATAGTACGACCATGAAAGCTATCTTTCATAGTAATGATTTTATAGGCTCCTTTCTTATTAATTTGCCCCCATTTTCTTGCTAACTTGATGGCTCCTTCGTTTGCTTCTGCTCCGCTATTAGCAAAGAAAACTCTATCAAAGCAAGAGTTGCTAGTTAAACGAGAAGCTAAATTTATAGAAGGTATATTATAAAAAGCAGGTGAAGGATTAATTAATAATTGCGATTGTTCTCTTAATGCCAGTACCATTTCTGGAGAAGAATGACCTAAAGAGTTAACAGCCCATCCCTGTATAAAATCTAAGTAGCGTTTGCCATTTTGATCTTCTAACCATGATCCAGAACCTCTGACAAATAACAAATCGGGACGTTTAGTTATTTCCATCAAAGAACTAACATCAAATTTACTAAATTCCATAATATTTCTACCACAAAGTTAATAATATAATAAGTTACAATTTAATAAATTTATTTTCATTGAAAATTATAAAATGTAACTATATAGTTAATTGAAATTATCTATAATAATGTTAGACCTACAGAAACACAAAAATAAATAATAAGAATCTTAATTTTACTAAAAAGAAGATTACGTTAACATAGATAATGTATTTTGTTAATAAAGATTAATATAGTTAACTATACACTCCAAAAAATTATAGTAAACTGACATTTCTCAAAAACAAGCGATAATTTGTTTACTAAAATAGTTAAATAGCTCATTATTTATGTTTACTAATTTGGATTTATATGAAAAAACAGTTAATCATTGCTGAAAAACCATCAGTTGCACTTGATATTTCGAAATCGCTTGGAAATTTTAAACGTGATGTTGATATATATGAAAATGAAAATTATGTAATATCATCTAGTATAGGGCATTTATTAAGTTTAACAGCATCTAATGACCCGATTAAGGGGAAATGGAATTTTACAAATCTGCCTGTCATACCTACTAGTTTTGAATTAATACCGACTGATAAGAAATCATCAGAACGTCTAAAAGCTCTTATCAAACTCATAAAACGCAAAGATATTGAATCCATCATAAATGCCTGCGATGCAGGAAGAGAAGGTGAATTAATATTCAGATACATAATTCAATTTTCTAAAACAAAAAAACCTATCTTTCGATTATGGTTACAATCAATGACGAAGAATGCTATTTGCACAGCATTTAATAATCTGAAAAATGATGAGCTGCTTAAACCACTTGAATATGCTGCTAGATCAAGAGCAGAAGCTGATTGGCTAGTTGGAATAAATGGTACTAGAGCAATGACTGCATTCAATAGTAAAGAAGGTGGTTTCTTTAAAACAACAGTTGGCAGAGTGCAAACCCCTACATTAGCTATAGTTAATAATCGTGAGAATATAATTAAGAACTTTATACCAAAAGATTATTGGGAAATATTAGCTACTTTTAAAGCAAAAAATGGTGTTTATGATGCCAAATGGATAGATACAAAGTTTAAAAAAGATGGGCTTAATACTGATAATAGAGAATCTAGAATATGGAATGAACTAGAAGCAGAAAAAATTAAACAAGAATGCAATAATCAATCAGGCATAGCAAATGAAAAAACTAAGTCTATATCACAATTACCACCTTCTTTATATGATTTAACTTCCCTGCAAAGAGAAGCTAACCATAATTTTGGATTTTCAGCAAAAACCACTCTAAGCTTAGCTCAAGCCTTATACGAAAAACATAAAGCAATAACATATCCACGTACAGATTCTAGATACTTACCAGAAGACTATATACAAACTGTAAATGATGTTATGCAGTCCATAGCCGAAAACAAATCTAAACTCATAGAAAATCATTTAACTAATTGTGCTCTACAAATTACTAATAACAAATGGATTCAACCACATAAAAAGATTTTTGATAATAAAAAGATATCAGATCACTTTGCCATAATACCAACCTTACAAATACCAAATAAGTTGAATGACCTTGAGCATAAATTATATTTCTTACTTTTAAAAAGATTTATAGCAATATTCTTTCCTCCAGCTGAATATATGAATATTATAAGATTAACAAAGGTAAACAAACATACTTTTAAAACTGAGGAAAAAATTCTAACAAAACCAGGTTGGTTATCTGTATATGAAAAAAACAAAAATGAAAATGGAGAAAAATTAATTTCCATTCAAGAAAATGAAAATGTCATCACTCAGTCTATTGACTTAAATAAACTATATACAAAACCACCTGCAAGATATAATGAGGCAACATTATTATCGGCAATGGAGGGTGCTGGAAAATTTATAAATGATGAGGAATTGCGAGAAGCAATAAATGAAAGAGGTCTTGGAACACCAGCAACTAGGGCCTCTATTATAGAAGGTTTATTAACAGAAAATTATCTACGCAGAGACGGTAAAGATCTTATCCCGACATCAAAAACATTTCAATTAATGACTCTATTATCTGGCTTAGAAGTTAAAGAACTAACATCCCCTGAACTAACAGGAGAATGGGAACATAAATTAAAACAAATAGAACAAAATAAATTAGAACGTTCACAATTTATGTCAGATATCATTAATATGACAAAAAATATTGTAAAAAAAGCAAAGGAATATGAAAATAATAATATTCCTGGAGATTATGTAACATTAGAAAGTAATTGTCCTAAGTGCAATGGGATAATAAAAGAAAATTATCGCAGATATACATGCACCAAATGTGATTTTTCTATAAGCAAGTACCCTAGTGGAAGAACTTTTGAATTAGAAGAGGTAGAAGAACTGATTAGAAATAAAAAAATTGGACCTTTAGATAATTTTATTAGTAAAAACTTTAAACCATTTAGTGCTATATTAAAAATCAATGAAGATTATAAATTAGAATTTGAATTTAACAATACATCACAAAAAATTGAAAGTTCCATTATTGATAAATCTGAAGATAAAATCCTAGGAAAATGTCCTAAATGTAATCTTTCTGTTTTTGAAAATGAATCCAGCTATTTATGTGAAGGTTATTTATCAGAAATAAATCATTGTAGCTTCAAATTAAATAAAAAAATTCTTCAACAAGAAATATCTAAAGATCAAGTTATAAAATTACTTAGTGATAAACGCACAGATTTACTAGATGGTTTTATTTCTGCAAAAACACGCAGAAAGTTTAAAGCCTTTCTCATTATAAAAAAAGATAAAGTAGCTTTTGAATTTGAAAAACCAAACAAAAATAAGAACTAAAGTCTCCTATGAAAAAAATACATTTGCTAATAATAGACCCACAAAATGATTTTTGTGCTTTGCCGCCTACTGGTGGTTATGGCAATACAGAAAAACCAGCATTATATGTTCCAGGAGCACACTATGATATGGAAAGATTATCTATATTTATAGATAATAACATTCAAAAAATATCCAATATCATGATTACTATGGACAGTCATTACAGAATAGATATATCACTTACAAGCTTTTGGGAAAATTCTGATGGAAGTGAGGTCCAACCATTTAAAGTAATAAATTCAGAAGATGTAAGAAATGAACTGGTTATACCAAAAAAACATAATTTAAAACAATATTCTTATAAATATTTAGAACATCTAGAAAAACATTATTTAGAAGAACTAATCGCCTGGCCAGTCCATTGCCAAATAGGTACTTGGGGTCATAACATTCATCATAATATAAATAAAGCCTATACAAAATGGGAAAACTCTCATTTGAGAAATATAAATATCATAATGAAAGGATTAAATCCATTAATAGAACAATATAGCGCAGTATCAGGAATATCTATTCCTAGTACTATATCAAATGAAGAAATAGATAATAACCAAGTTTTATCATTTGTAAAAGATTCCGATATGCTAATAATAGCAGGTGAAGCAAGCAGTCATTGCATAAAAAAAACATTAGAACATTTTTTTAAATATCTTACTCCTAGAGAAATAAAAAAAATTGTAATCTTATATGATTGTATGAGCCCAGTCAGTGGTTTCGAAAAACAAACAAAAGAGTTTCTTTTAGAGATAAAAGCACAAGGGGCAACTATCTCTAAAAGCATTGAATTAACTCATGAACTAAAAAATATATAATCTAAAAATCAACATTATTAGCATAAAGTGCATTTTCTTCTATAAATTCTCGACGAGGAGCAACTTCATCACCCATCAGAGTGCTAAAAACTTGATCAGCAACAATTGCATCTTCTATACGAACTCTTAGCAATCTACGCGCTTGTGGATTCATAGTTGTTGCCCAAAGCTGATCAGGATTCATTTCACCCAAACCTTTATACCGTTGTTTTGATATTGATTGTTCCGCTTCTTTTATCAACCACTTAATAGCTTCTCTAAAATCAGATATCTTCTCTTCTTTTCTTTTATCTCCAATACCTCTTACAACAATGGCCTCATCACTTAAAAGATTATTGAATTCATAAAAAGTATTTTTCATAACTATGTAATCATTACTTCTAAGAAAATCTTGATTTAATAAACAACTTTTTTCATTACCATATGAGTTTCTTGAAATTTCAAGACCATAGCTATTTTCATCAACACTAATAACTTTTATAGATATACTATTATTCGATGACATTATGCTCTTCAATTTCTCTGACAAATTATTTAAAGAAATAATAGCTGCTTCTTCACTATCAAAATTTAAGTCAATTCCATCAACTATAGCATTCAATACATTAGTATCAAAAGTTCTTGATAAACGTTTAATTATTTTTTCTGATTTATAATATTTATTTGCTAATTTTAATAGGTTTTCTCCTTCAATCGGGTCAGAATTTTCTCCTGTAAAAACTGAAGCATTTTTAATAGCTAAATTCAATATAAATTTTGATTCTTCTTCATCATCTTTCAAGTAAAATTCTTCCCTGCCTACCTTAACTTTATATAAAGGAGGCTGTGCTATATATATGTATCCTCTATTTAATAACTCTGGCATCTGTCTATACAAAAATGTTAATAGTAATGTACGAATATGTGCACCATCAACATCAGCATCAGTCATAATAATAAGTCTATGATATCTAAGTTTTTCTATATTAAAATCTGGACCTATACTTGTGCCCAGGGCAGTAATCAAAGTTGTTATTTGCTCACTATTTAACAACCTATCAAACCTTGCTTTTTCTACATTTAGAACCTTACCTCTTAATGGCAAAATTGCTTGAAATTTTCTATCTCTACCTTGTTTTGCAGATCCTCCAGCAGAGTCTCCTTCTACAATATATAACTCTGACAAAGAAGGGTCTCGTTCTTGACAATCAGCCAATTTTCCTGGAAGACCACTACCTTCCAAAATACCCTTACGTCTTGTCATTTCACGTGCTTTACGAGCTGCTTCTCTAGCTCTTGATGCTTCTATAATTTTTCCACAAATTGCTTTTGCTTCATTAGGATTTTCCAAAAGCCATGATTCTAATGTTTTAGAAATAACATCTTCAACTGCTGGTCTTACTTCACTAGAAACAAGTTTATCCTTTGTTTGACTACTGAATTTTGGCTCTGGAACTTTTATCGATAATATACATACCAAACCCTCACGCATATCATCACCAACAGTATCTACCTTAGCCTTCTTTGCTAATTCATTATCAGTTATGTATTTATTCAATACCCTAGTCATAGCAGCTTTCAGACCAGTTAAATGTGATCCTCCATCTCTTTGGGGAATATTATTAGTAAAACATAAAACATTCTCTGAATAAGAATCATTCCATTGCATAGCTACTTCAACAACAACAGGAACACCTCCAGCAGACGACTCTGATACAGCACTAAAAATACCATTATGAATGACAGTTTTGTTACGATTTATATAACCAACAAAACCTTTTGCTCCTCCAGAAAACTCAAAATTCTCATTTTTATTTTTAATCAAATCTACCAATTTGATCTTGACACCATTATTTAAAAAAGACAATTCTCTCAATCTTCTAGATAGAATTTCATTATGAAATTCTATATTAGAAAAAATTTCTGCATCAGCTAAAAAATGCACCTCGGTACCACTTTTATCAGTATGCCCAATCACACTAAGAGGCTTAGTACAAATACCTTTTTCAAATTCTATTTGATGTATAGATTTATCCCTGCATATTGTCAATTTTAACCAAACAGACAATGCATTTACACAAGAAACTCCTACTCCATGCAATCCACCAGATACTTTATAAGAATTCTGATCAAATTTACCTCCTGCATGTAATTCAGTCATCACTATTTCTGCTGCAGTACGATGGAATTCATCATCCTGATGAATTCCTGTAGGAATACCACGACCATTATCAGATACTGATATAGAATTATCAGGATGAATTGTTACAACAATTTCATTGCAATAACCTGCAAGAGCTTCATCTATAGAATTATCAACTACCTCAAAAACCATATGATGTAGTCCAGTGCCATCAGAAGTATCACCTATATACATTCCTGGTCTTTTTCTAACAGCATCTAACCCTTTTAATACTTTTATTGAACTAGCACTATAGCTTGTATCATTCTCTGATAAATGAGCGTTTTTTATTTTTGACATTTGTATATCTTTAACCAATATTTAAAATAATCCAATAATAGACAATTACACAATCAAATACGCATTGGCATAACTACATATTTAAAACTATCATTTCCAGGAAGAGTAATTAAAATGGAAGAGTTGCTATCAGGATTAACTGATAAAATCAAACTATCTGACTTAATATTAGAAATGACGTCTAACAAATAACTAACGTTAAAACCAACATCAAAAGGTTCATGTTTATAATCTATATCCAACTCTTCGTGCGCTTCTTCATGTTCAGAGTTTGATGATGATATTTTGAAAGAATTTAATGCAAATTGAAACCTAATTCCTTTAAATTTATCATTCGTCAATATAGCAGCTCTCTGTAAAGATCCATGAAAAAGATCTCTGTCTATGGTGAAATGTCTAGTGTAATCTTGAGGTATTACCTTTACAAAATCTGGGAATTTGCCTTCTACCAATTTAGAAATGAATTCTATATCACGGAAACAAAATTTAATCTGCATGCCTGATACTGCAACTGAAATCTCATCATCATTTTCCTGTAATAATCTTTGTATTTCCAAAACTGTTTTCCTAGGAATGATAACCTCTTTATAACCTTTAAAAGAATTTGTTAATACAGAATTGTAAGAAAGTCTATGCCCGTCAGTTGCCACCGCACTAATTTTACCATTATCAAAAACTAGCAACATACCATTAAGATAATATCTTATATCTTGTTGAGCCATAGAAAAGTAAACCATATTAAACAAACTTTTTAATTCTATCTGAGACATCTTTACAAAAACATCCCAGCTATCATCACTATACATAACAGGAAAATCATTAGCATCCAGAGATTGCAATGTAAATCTACTCTTCTCTGATAAAACATTAATTTTTCCAGGAAATATTTCAATAATGACTTGGCTCATTTCAGGCAAAGCTTTTAAAATTTCTAGCAACTTACGAGCTCCAACAGTAGTTGATATATCATCACTAGGAACTCCAAAATCAGCATAAGTTGTCATTTGCACATCTATATCTGTAGTAATGAATGATAATTTATTACTACTTTTCTTTATAAGAACATTAGATAATATAGGCATAGTATTTCGTCTTTCAACAACACCAACTATGTTCGATAAAGTCTTTATTAAATTCTCTCGATTTGTTTGTAAAAATTTCATTTCTAGCCCTTTAGGGTTTGTTCTAAAACATGTAAGGTATGATTGAGGTCAGATTGTTTTATACGAGCCTCAGAGATTTTTCTTACAGCATGCAACACTGTAGTATGGTCTCTTCCTCCAAACAAATCACCTATTTCAGGCAAACTCTTTTGAGTCAATTCTTTAGCAAGATACATAGCAATTTGACGAGGCATAGCAATATTAGCTGGTCTTCTTTTAGAATACATATCAGCAACTTTAATTTTATAAAAATCTGCCACTGTCTTCTGAATATTTTCAACTGTAATTTGACCATTAGAAACAGACAATAAATCCTTAAGAGCCTCTTTACAAACATCAACAGTTAATACATCACGACCATGAAAACGTGCATATGCTAATACTTTTCTTAATGCTCCTTCAAGTTCACGCACATTACTCCGAAGATGTTTCGCAATAAAAAAAGCTACTTCTTCTGGCATCGGTATACCTTCTGTAGATGCTTTACGTAAAAGGATAGCTACCCTCATTTCTAATTCAGGTGGTTCTATTGCTACAGTTAACCCAGAATCAAATCTAGAAATTAATCTACTATCTATGCCTGATAGTTCTTTTGGATAAGTATCACTAGTAATAATAATCTGCTTATGTTGAGCTACCATAGCCTCAAATGCGTAGAAAAATTCTTCCTGAGTCCTGTTTTTTCCAGAAAAAAATTGTATGTCATCTATTAATAACAAATCAAGAGAATGATAATATCTCTTAAATTCATCAAATGCCTTCCTTTGATAAGCCTTCACAACATCAGAAACATATTGATCAGCATGGACATATCTAACTTTCACGCTATATTTGTCGGATATCATTGAATTACCAACAGCATGAATTAAATGGGTCTTACCTAATCCAACCCCTCCATATAAAAACAAAGGATTATAAGACACACCAGGATTTTCAGAAACCTGCAATGCAGCAGCTCTAGCTAATTGATTTGCCTTACCTGTAACAAAATTATCAAATGTAAGGATAGAATTTAACTTAGATCTTTCATAATAGATTCCAACATTTTCCACTGGAACATTCTTTGTCTGCAATGTATTATTGTCAACTTGTGGAGCACTTATAGTTTCACCAGTTATATAAATATTATTTACATCATTACTCTTAACAAGATTTGTAGTGTTATTATCCTTTTCATTAGAAAGAAAATTGCTTTCATGAAAAGATTTTGATTTAGTACTGGATGGTAATTCAAATATAATTTTGATAGGTTTCTTAAACCATTCATAAGCAATTTTCTCTATTTGATGACCAAATTTCTTCCTCACTAAATCTAATTTAAACCTATTAGGCGCCAAAATAGTCAATATGCCTTCTGCTTCATTAAAAGAAACTGGCGCTAATGGTTTAATCCATGCATTTATTTGCTGGGGAGGTAAATCCTTCTCCATTTGAGCAATAAATGTCAACCAAAAATTATTCATAAATATATTTTGCAAACCTTGATTCTACTACAAATTATAAACCAATCAAAAAAACCACCACAAAAATAACATTATAGATCAAAATTATGATTTTATAATAAATAGCTTGAATAAATATATCTATTAATCTAACATCCTAAAAACGCTATCTTAATTAGCATTGTAAAAATTACGATATATTAGATATAATATTACACTTTCCTTTAATCGTATATTAACGTAGAATGATATTGAGTTATTCGAATTAATATCGTTTAACTTTACTATTGTTCTTTTAACTTTAGATTACCAATGAAACGAACTTATCAACCTTCTGTCTTGCGCCGTAAGCGCACACATGGCTTTCGCATAAGAATGAAAACAAGATCCGGGCGTGCTATCATTAATGCACGTAGAGCAAAGGGAAGAAAACGCCTATCTGTTTAATTCAAATATCGATTTAATTTATTAGTTATAACGGAGTTGAATACTAACGACAAAAAAAGAGCTAGATTTCCTGCTGGTGCTCGTTTACATAAATCTCATGAATACAAGACTGTTATTAACAGTTACCCAGTAGCTAAGGGTAATTTATTTTATGTTAATTCATTCTTGCATAACAATGTCACAGATATAACGTCGCTCAAAACCAGTAGGATTGGCCTAATTTTTTCCAAAAAAATGGCCCATAGAGCAGTTGTACGCAACTCTCTCAAAAGAGTAGTGCGTGAATCATTTAGAGCGAATGCAAATATAATTCCTAAAGGGGATTATGTTGTGCGTTTGCGCTCTAAAGCACCTATTTGCTCATTAAGAGTTCTAAAGAAAAATGCTAGATCTGAAATTAATTACCATTTTAGCAAAATATCAAAATGCACAAAAAAATAGTAATTACACTCATTGAAGCTTATCGATACATTCTAAGCCCTTGGATAGGTACACAATGTAGATTCAATCCTTCTTGTTCTAAGTATGCTATTGAATCCATTAAAAGATATAATATTTTTTATGCTTTCTGGTTAATTTTTTATCGAATATTACGTTGTAATCCTTGGTGTGAAGGAGGCTGCGATCCTGTGCCGCATAAATTAAATAAGAAAAACGATGTAAACAAAAAATAGTATTATAAGATATTAGTAGATATCACAAACTACCAGGTAAAATTCAAAAATGGATATTAAAAGAACAATTCTTTGGATAATTTTCTCTTTCTCTATATTGGTTATTTGGAACAATTGGCAATTAGAAAATGAAAAGAATCACAAAATATTTTCTGTTGAAAATAAAATAAATGAGACAAACAATCAGGTACCCGCATTTTCGTCAATTGATAAAAAAGATTATGCCAAAGACCATATCAATGGTCACAAAGAAGAATTGACAGTTATAGAAAATAATGTTTTAAAACTTACATTTAGCAGCCTAGGAGCTAAAATAGTAAAAGCTGAATTACTAGATTATCCAGATAAGAATAAAAAACCTACTGTTTTAATAAATTCGGACGATAAGTTTTCTTATATTATTCAATCAGGTTTAATAGGTGAGTCTGTTTTACCAAATCATCAATCTGATTTTAAGTTGGTAGAAATAAAGCAAGATAACGACAAGTCTGAAGTTGAATTTCTGTCAGAAAAAAATGGCATAATGCTATTTAAAAAATTTATATTGGAAAATGGGAAATATAATATAAAGGTACAGCATAAAATTACAAATAAAAGCAATGAAATATTAAATACCGGACTATATCTACAAATAATAAGAGATAGTAGTGACCCATCAGATAGTTCAAGTTTTTACAAAACATTTACTGGAATGGCTGTTTTTTCTGAAAAAAACAAATTTGAAAAAATATCATTCCAAGACGTTTCTAAAAATAAAGCGAAATATACAAAAACCACTGATAATGGCTGGATTGCTATGGTTCAGCATTATTTTGCAACAGCCTGGATTCCTCAAGAAAATTGTATTCGCAAAAATGAAGTAGTAGAACTAAATAAAAATAAAAAAATATTCGCAATAAGAACCATAGAATCCATAAATAAAGTAAAACCTAATGAATCTTATGCAAGCAACTCCTATTTGTGGATCGGTCCTCAAGACCAAAAAAAGATGGCTTCAGTAGCTAAAGGACTAGATTTAGTTGTCGATTATGGAATATTTACTATAATTGCTAAGCCTATATTTTTACTTATGAATTATATATTTGATTTTGTAAAAAATTGGGGTTGGTCTATAGTCATATTAACATTTATTATAAAATTATTATTTTTCCCATTAGCCTCAAAAAGCTACAGATCAATGGCAAAGTTAAAGAATGTAGCACCAAGAATACAAGCTTTAAGAAAACAATTTTCAAATGATAATATTAAGTTTAATGCCGCTGTAATGGAAATATATAGAAATGAAAAAATAAACCCTTTGGGCGGATGTTTACCAATAATAGTACAGATCCCTGTCTTCCTTTCTCTTTATTGGGTGCTATTATCAAGTGTAGAAATGAGAGGTGCTCCTTGGATATTATGGATTCAAGATTTGTCAGCAAAAGATCCATATTTCATATTACCCATCTTAATGATGCTAACAATGTTTATTCAAATGAAACTAAATCCAGCACCACCAGATCCAATACAAGCAAAAATTATGATGATTATGCCTTTAATATTTGGAGGAATGATGTTCTTCTTTCCATCAGGATTAGTTTTATACTGGTGTGTCAATAATATATTATCAATCGCACAACAATGGTTCATCATACGAAAATAAAACAAAATATTTGGTCTAGATATGTATGATAATTCTCCTATTGTTGCTATATCTACTGCTACTGGAAAAGGAGCTATTGGAATAGTACGTGTTTCAGGAAAAGATCTCTCAACTTTGATGATGAATCTTTTTGGAAAAAAACTAGATAATAGACGAGTATATTATCTACCATTCAAAAACACAGAAAACCTAATTATTGACAAAGGTATTGCCATATTCTTTAAATCACCAAAGTCATTTACTGGAGAAGATATACTGGAACTCCAGTGTCATGGTGGAATAGTAGTAATACATGAAATCTTAAATCTTTGTATTGATCATGGAAGAGATATTGGAGTACGCATATCTGAACCTGGAGAATTTACAAAAAGGGCATTTTTAAACGGCCGAATAGATTTAGCTCAAGCAGAGGCTATTGCAGACATTATAGACGCCGTGTCTATAGAAGCATCTAGAAGTGCATTAATAGCTCTGTCTGGTGAGCCATCCAGAGCTATTAATGCACTATCTGATGACATAATGAAATTAAGAGTTATTGTCGAAGCAAATATAGATTTTTCAGAAGAAGATATTATTCTAATAGAAAAAAATAAGATATTAGCTTCTTTAGAAAAAACAAGTCAAAACTTACTCACTTTTATAAAAAAAACAAAACAAGGCATTACTTTAAAAAATGGTATTAATGTAGTTATAGCAGGAGAACCAAATGTCGGCAAATCTAGTCTACTAAATGCCTTATCTGAAGAGGAAGTAGCAATCGTAACAGACATACCTGGAACTACTAGAGATAAAATAATAAATGAAATAAGCATAAACGGGATCCTTATAAACATAATTGATACCGCCGGAATTAGAGAAAGTAATGATTACATAGAAAATATAGGAATAAAAAAAAGTTTAGAAGAAATAGAAAAAGCAGATCTAATCTTGCTCATACAAGATATAACAAAACCCCAAAAACCAAATATTATTTTCCCCAATGGAATACCAATAATAACAGTACTAAATAAATCTGATATTATAGAAAAAAATTTTTGCATAGCAAAAAATGATGATTTACTGATCTCGGCAACTAAAAAAATTGGTTTAGATCTATTGCGTGAAAAAATACTAGAGACCATAGGATTAAATAAAACAGAGGAATCTAGGTGGATTTCTAGAGAAAGACATCTATTTTGTCTAATAGATTCATTAGAACATATTCAAACAGCAATTACATATACATTAGACAAGAACCCACAAATTGATTTAATAGCAGAAGAACTAAGATTATCTCATAAAAACTTATCTAAAATAACAGGGCAATTTACCACAGAAGATATATTAGATAATATTTTCTCCAAATTCTGCATAGGAAAATAACAATTTATATTCATATATAGTTGTGTATATCAGCTTAATTACTTCTTAATAAACATACTTTTTTTTGTTTTCAAAAAACTTATTCAGTTTTTATTACAAATAAAAACATCGTTTTTACATACGTTTTTTTTAAACTAAATACTTGATTTTTAATAAAAAAATAAGTTATCCACATTTTTAGTGGTTATATATTATTATTATTATTATTTAAATAAAGAGTAATAAAAGAAATATTTAATTTAAAAACATAAAATTCCAATTTAGCAAAAAAGGAAAAAAATGAATTATCATGAAGAATTCGATGTAATAGTTATAGGTGGAGGTCATGCTGGAACAGAGGCTGCTTTAGCATCTGCGAGACAAGGTTCGAAAACATTACTATTAACAAGTAATATTGAAACTTTAGGACAAATGTCTTGTAATCCTTCTATTGGTGGTATAGGCAAAGGACATCTAGTAAAAGAAATAGATGCATTAGGTGGTGCTATGCCAATAGCTGCTGACTATTCTGGGATACATTTTAGAATTTTAAACTCTTCTAAGGGTTATGCCGTAAGATCCACAAGAGCACAAACAGATAGGAATTTATATCGTTTATCAATAAGAAATATTTTAGAAAATCAAAAAAATCTTTTTATATTTCAACAAGTAGTAGATGATATTTTTGTAGAAAACAATACCGTTAACGGGGTACATACTCAATTGGGAATATTTTTTAAGTCCAAATCAGTTGTCCTTACTGCTGGTACTTTTCTTAACGGTTTAATGCATGTTGGTGCAAGTAAAACGCTTGGCGGAAGATCTGGGGACCCATCAGTTCCTTTTTTAACTGATAAATTAAAAGATATGGGTTTTGCTGTAGGTAGATTAAAAACTGGAACTCCACCTAGAATAGATGGGCGTACAATTAATTATGAGGTTTTGCAGGTGCAGCATGGTGATTCCGATCCTATTCCATTTTTTTCTTTTAAAGGAAGGAACCTTATTCGTCCTAAACAAATACCTTGTTGGATTACTAGAACAAACCCACTGTCTCATGAAATAGTGAAGAATTCTATTGACAGGTCACCTCTTTACAATGGAGAAATAAATGGAATAGGACCTAGATATTGTCCTTCTATAGAAGACAAAGTTTTTCGTTTTGCAGATAAAGAATCTCATCAGATTTTTTTAGAGCCAGAAGGTTTAAATACTAATGAAATTTACCCAAATGGCATATCTACAAGTTTGCCGTTTGATGTACAAATTGATTTAATTCATTCAATATTAGGTCTAGAAAAATCACATGTATTGAGACCAGGGTATGCTATAGAATATGATTATTTTGATCCTAGGCATTTAAAATCAACTCTTGAAACAAAGATAATTTCTGGTTTGTTTTTTGCTGGACAGATAAATGGTACTACCGGTTATGAAGAAGCTGCGGCTCAAGGATTAGTCGCTGGTTTAAATGCTGGTAGGTTTTCTAAAGATCTTTCTCCATGGTCTCCACAAAGAAGTGATTCTTATATTGGGGTGATGATAGATGACTTAATAACAAAAGGCATTGATGAGCCTTATAGAATGTTTACATCTCGTGCCGAGTATCGCTTGTTTTTAAGAGAAGATAATGCTGATTCTAGACTGACAGAATTAGGAAGAAAATTTGGTTTAATAAACGACTGCCATTGGGATTATTTTAATAAAAAACGTGATTCAATTGAAAGAGAAGTTACAAGACTAAAAAGTTTATATTTAAATCCTAGTGTTTTATCAAATTATTTTTCTGATTCTTCTATTGGTAAAAAAACTGATCGAGATTATTCTGTTTTTGATATTTTAAAAAGACCAGGGATTGATTATAAATATTTAATGGATGTTAAAGGCAAGGATGGTGATTTTTTAATAGGGCCTGGATTGATGGGTGATGTTTTGATTTCTGATCAAATTAACATACTTATTAAGTATGATGGATATATATCTAGACAACAAGAAGAAGTCAAAAAAACGTTTGAACATGAAAGTTTACCGATACCTTTTGATATTGATTATAATAAAATAGGGAATCTTTCTATAGAAGTTAGACAAAAGCTTAGTGATTATAAACCAGAAACAATAGGTCAGGCATCAAGAATATCTGGAGTAACTCCAGCTGCTATTTCTGTAATTCTTATTTATATGAAAGGTTTAAAACATAAGAAATGATGAACTGTTATGATGATAATGAAAATCTTTTATTAGAATATTGTTCGAAAAACAATATTGATTTATCTTCAACTCAACAATATATGTTAAAAGAATATGTGTTATTTCTTCAGAAATGGAATAAACATTACAATTTAACAGCTATTAGTGATATTAAAGGCATTATTACATATCATCTTATTGATAGTATATCTACTTTGCCTTTTTTAGATGCTTTTTTAAAATTTGAAGATGTAGATATTTGCGATGTTGGTTCTGGAGCTGGTTTACCTGGAGTAATTATATCTATAATGAGACCAAAATGGAATGTGGTTTGTGTTGATTCTATAGGTAAAAAGACTGTTTTTATGAATCAAGTTGGTCATATGTTAGACTTATCAAATTTAAGTGTTATAAAATCTAGAATTGAGCTTTTAAACAATCTCAGTTTTGATCTAATTATTTCAAGAGCTTTTTCTTCTCTTAAAAATTTTACAAAAAACACAAAACATCTTTTAAAAGCTAATGGTATTTTTTGTGCCATGAAAGGGAAAATGCCGAAGGATGAAATTTTTGATTTATTGTCAACAAAAGAATTTTTTATAGATAAAGTCGAAATTTTAAATAATGTTGATTTAGTGACGAATAGGTGTTTAGTTTTTGTGAGAAATGCCAAAATGAATTTATAGTAAATGTTTTTGATTAATAGTTAATGTTGTTTTTTTTGAAAAAAAAATCTTGACTTGTCATCTATTGATATATTAGTAGTTATTTTTTTGCAAAATACATAATAAGTGTGTAGAATATAATAGATTATCGTGGAGGGGTGCCCGAGTGGCTAAAGGGGGCAGACTGTAAATCTGTTGGCCGTGCGCCTACGTTGGTTCGAATCCAACCTCCTCCACCATATGCCGAATGTGTAACTTGCGAGTGTAGCTCAATGGCAGAGCTGAAGCCTTCCAAGCTTATGACGAGGGTTCGATTCCCTTCACTCGCTCCATAATGCCCATGTGGCTCAGTGGTAGAGCACTCCCTTGGTAAGGGAGAGGTCACGCGTTCGATCCGCGTCATGGGCACCATAGATTTTATTTTCCTCGCAATGTTATAGATTTAATCCTCACTTGGAGTTATGTTTATGGCTAAAGGCAAGTTTGAACGTAGTAAACCTCATGTAAATGTAGGTACTATTGGTCACGTTGATCACGGTAAAACAACTTTAACTGCTGCTATTACTACTGTTTTGGCAGCTAAGTTTGGAGGAGAAGCTTGTGGTTATGCACAGATTGATGCTGCTCCAGAGGAAAAAGCTAGAGGTATTACAATAAACACTGCTCATGTAGAGTACGAGACATCTAATCGTCATTATGCGCATGTGGATTGTCCTGGACATGCTGATTATGTAAAAAACATGATAACTGGAGCAGCTCAGATGGATGGAGCTATTCTTGTTGTTTCTGCTGCTGATGGTCCTATGCCTCAGACAAGAGAACATATATTGTTGTCTCGTCAGGTTGGTGTTCCATACATTGTTGTGTTTTTAAACAAATCAGATATGGTTGACGATGAAGAATTGCTCGAGCTTGTAGAAATGGAAGTTCGCGAATTATTGTCCAAATATGATTTTCCAGGAGATGATACTCCAATCATTAAAGGCTCAGCCAAACTAGCCTTAGAAGGTGATAAAGGGGAACTAGGGGAAAAAGCTATTCTAGCTCTAGCTGATGCATTAGATAGTTATATACCAACACCAGAACGTGCTATAGATGGCACATTTTTGATGCCAGTTGAAGACGTTTTCTCAATATCTGGCCGAGGAACTGTTGTTACTGGCCGTATAGAAAGAGGTGTTGTTAAAGTTGGCGAGGAAATTGAGATAGTAGGTATTAAAGATACAATTAAGACAACTTGTACCGGCGTTGAAATGTTCCGCAAATTGTTGGATCAAGGTCAAGCTGGTGATAATGTTGGTATCTTATTGAGAGGAACAAAGAGAGAGGATGTTGAACGTGGTCAAGTTTTAGCAAAGCCAGGTACTATTACTCCTCATACTGAATTTACAGCTGAAGTTTATGTCCTATCTAAGGAAGAGGGTGGCCGTCATACTCCTTTCTTTAATGGCTATCGTCCTCAGTTTTATTTTCGTACCACTGATGTCACAGGTACTATCGATTTGCCTAAAGACAAAGAGATGGTTCTTCCCGGTGATAATGTAAGCATTACTGTGAAACTTTTATCTCCAATCGCGATGGAAGAAGGACTAAGATTTGCGATACGTGAAGGTGGTAGAACAGTTGGTGCCGGTGTGGTATCTAAAATTATTGCTTAGTTTATTTTTTAGTAGTAATATATATCCCTGTTGTTAGAATATTTACCATTCTATGTTATAGGGGTATAGCTCAATTGGCAGAGCGTCGGTCTCCAAAACCGAAGGCTGTAGGTTCGATTCCTACTGCCCCTGCCATCAATAGTGTTTTGGCATAGGTTGAAAATGTCTAATTCTAATTTAGAAAATTCTGTTGGTTTTACTGATAAATTAAAATTTTTTTATCTGTATTGTTGTTTTTGAGCTCTTTTATTAGTTTTAGTTTTCTAAATAATAGAAGCTTTTATGAAAGACTGTTGGTTTTTGTCTTTTTTGTTGTTTTGTCAGTTACATTGTTTGCTTTTAGCAAACAGGGTCGGTCTCTTATTTGTTTTGTAAAAGATTCTTTTTTTGAGGTAAAGTTGATGTCTTGGCCTCAGCGTAAAGAATCTTTAAGAATGACCCTTGTTGTATTTGTTTTCGCTTTTGCTGTTAGTTTGTTTATTTTGATTATCGATAAATGTATAGAATATTTGCTTTATGTTCTTTTTTTGGGATGGAAATAGGTAGCTTAGATGAATAAACGTTGGTACATTATTCATGTTTTTTCAGGCATGGAGAAGAATGTTTTAAAAGTACTAAATGATCGTATTGATGCTGCTGGTTTGCGTTCTTCATTTGGGAGGATACTAATTCCTTCTGAAGAGGTAATAGATGTCAAAAATGGTCATAAATCTATTACTGAGAGATCTATATTCCCTGGATATATGTTGCTTGAAATGGATTTAACAGATGAAACATGGCATTTAGTTAGAAATACAAATCGCATTACAGGTTTTTTAGGTGGTCATGGTAATAAACCTACGCCTATTGCAAGTTCTGAAATTGAAAAAATTCTTTCTAAGATGGAAGAAGGTTTTGAGAAACCTAGGCCGAAAGTCCTATTTGAAATAGGTGAAATAATAAGAGTGAAGGATGGTCCTTTTGCTGACTTTAATGGTAACGTTGAAGAAGTAAACTATGAGAAAAATAAGATCAGAGTTTCTGTAACAATTTTTGGTAGATCTACTCCTGTAGAACTTGATTTTAGTCAAGTAGAGAAGACTTGATTGTTTTGTGGTATGGGGAGCTTTTATAGCGATATTACCCATTAGGAGATAAGTTAATGGCAAAAAAAATAGTAGGTTTTATTAAGTTGCAAGTGCCTGCTGGTAAGGCAACCCCGTCTCCTCCTATTGGCCCAGCTTTGGGTCAAAGAGGTCTGAATATTATGGAGTTTTGTAAGGCTTTTAATGCTAAAACACAAGGTATGGAAGTTGGCCTTCCAATTCCTGTTGTTATTACAGCATTTGCTGATAAGAGTTTTACTTTTATATTAAAAACTCCTCCGGCAACTGTGCTGATAAAAAAAGCAATTTCTTTGCAAAAGGGTTCTGCTAAGCCTCATGTTGATAAGGTTGGGGTTTTAACTAGAGAACAGGCTGAAGACATAGCCAAAGCTAAGGCTGTTGATTTAACGGCTTCTGACTTAGATGCTGCTGTTCGCACTATAGCTGGCAGTGCCCGTAGTATGGGCGTCAAAGTGGAGGGTGTTTAATCGTGAAGAAATTAAGTAAAAGAATTATTAATATTTCAAGTAAAGTAAATTCTTCTAAGAACTATACTATCTCTGACGCTTTGCAATTATTAAAAGATACTGCTAATGCTAAATTTGATGAGTCTATAGATATAGCTGTGCAACTTGGTATCGATGCAAAAAAATCTGATCAATTGGTTCGTGGTTCTGTTATTTTACCATCTGGAACTGGAAAACAGGTGAGAGTAGCTGTTTTTGCTCAAGGAGACAAAGCTGAAGCAGCTAAGTTAGCAGGTGCTGATATAGTTGGTTTTGAAGATTTAGCTAATTCTATAAAATCAGGTCAAATTAATTTTGATGTGGTCATTGCATCTCCTGACGCAATGAAGATTGTTGGCTCTTTGGGTCAAATTTTGGGTCCTCGTGGTTTGATGCCTAATCCTAAAGTTGGTACTGTTACCATGGATGTAGCCGAAGCTGTTAAAAATGTTAAATTAGGTCAAATTCAATATAGAACAGATAAAAATGGTATAATACATTCTACTATAGGTAGGGCTTCATTTGGAATAGATAGTTTAGTTTCTAATGCGGTAGCTTTAGTTGATGCTTTAAAGAAAAATAAGCCAGCATCTTCTAAAGGTGTTTATTTGAGAAAAATCTCTTTGTCTTCGACAATGGGAATAGGTGTAAAGGTTGACCTATCTTCTATAGGTTAATAGTTGTTTTGTTTTTGTGCTTTGAACGCTATGTTTAGTTGTATAGACATTTCAGTCAAAGATCGTTGGAGCTTTATGTAGTTTTGCTTAATATTGTGTTTTGTATCAATTCCAACGTAGACGGCGTATTTGTGAAGTGATTTCTTTTATGTAAGAACTCAGCTAGACGCCGATTCCGGGTAACGTTGATTGTTTTTAACGTTTTTTTAGTGGAGTATTTCGCCTGTGAGTCTTAATCGTCAAGAGAAAGCGACAGTTATTCAAGAGATGCAGTTAAAAATATCAGATGCTCAGTCTGTTGTTATTGCTGAATATCGAGGTCTTGATGTCGCTTCTATTTCTTCATTGCGTAAAATTGCGCGTGATTCTGGTGTGTATATAAGAGTTTTAAAAAACTCGTTAGCACGCCGTGTTATTGCAGATACAGATTTTGCATTGTTGGTTGATAAATTGAATGGGCCATTGATTTATGGTGTTAGTTCAGATCCTGTATCGGCAGCTAAGGTTTTAGCTGATTTTGCTAAAAATAATGACAGGTTAATAATTAAGGCAGGTGCTTTGCCTAATTACTTGTTAGATTATACTGCTGTTGTTGCTTTAGCTAATATGCCTTCAAGGGAAGAATTGTTGGCTAAATTGGTTGCAACATTACAGGCTCCTATTGCACAATTTGTTCGTACTCTTAATGAGATTCCTACAAAATTTGTAAGAGGTCTTTCAGCCGTATGTGATTTAAAAAAGTAATTCTTTTTTGAAGATTTTTATTAGTTTGTTAAATATTTAGGCAATTTTTGTCTGGCATAATGTAATTTTGGAGTTCTTTAAAATGTCGTTAAGTAAAAGTGAAATTCTTGAAGCAGTATCTAATATGACAGTTCTCGAATTATCGGAGCTGATTAAAGATATGGAAGAAAAATTTGGTGTTTCAGCAGCAGCAGCTGTCGCTGTGGCTGCCCCTACAGCAGCAGCATCTGCTGCCGTAGAAGAACAGACCGAATTTAATGTAATGTTGTTAGAGGTTGGTGCTAATAAAGTAAGTGTTATCAAGGCTGTTCGTGAAATTACTAGCTTAGGATTGAAAGAAGCAAAAGATCTAGTTGACAGTGCCCCTAAAGCAGTTAAAGAGGGAGTAGCTAAAGCTGAAGCTGATACAATCAAGAAGAAATTAGAAGAAGCTGGAGCAAAAGCAGAAATTAAATAATGTTTTTAATTTCGCCCGGAATAACTGTTTTGTTGTTTCCGGGCTTTTGCGTTTCCAGGAAGCTTTTAGAAACAAGAGTTTCCTGGAAACGTATCAACCTGGAGCCGTAGTGACGGCTTTTGTAATCTCGAGTCGGAGTGTCCATGCCTTATTCGTATACCGAAAAAAAGCGCATTCGTAAAAGCTTTGCTAAGCGTGCAGATGTACAGAAAATTCCATGTTTATTGGAAACTCAACTGCAATCTTATCAAACTTTTTTACAGTTTGAGGTTGACTCTTTAAAGCGTTCAGTTCATGGTTTGCAGGCCGCTTTTTTGTCGATCTTTCCAATAGTTAGTCATAATGAACTTGCTAGATTGGAGTTTGTTAGTTATGAGCTTGGTAAGCCTGTTTTTGATGTAAGAGAATGTCAACAGCGCGGTTTATCATTTGCTTCTCCTTTGCGTGCTAAATTACGTTTAGTGCTAATGGATAGGGAATCTAGTAAACATGTTATGAAAGAAGTTAAAGAGCAGGAGGTCTATATGGGAGAAATTCCGTTAATGACTTCTTCTGGCTCTTTCATCATCAATGGTACGGAGCGTGTTGTTGTTTCGCAATTACATCGCTCTCCAGGTGTCTTTTTCGAGCATGATAAGGGGAAAACCCATAGTTCTGGTAAATTGCTTTTTTCAGCAAGAATTATTCCTTATAGAGGATCTTGGCTTGATTTTGAGTTTGATCCTAAAGATATTTTATTTTTCCGTATAGACCGTCGTCGTAAGATGCCTGTGACTATTTTGCTTAAGGCAATTGGTTTTTCGCCTGAGTTTATACTATCTTATTTCTTTGATTCAGATGTATTTGCTTTAAACGAAACAGGTGCTATTTTAGAATTTATTCCTGATAGGTGGAAAGGTGAGGTTGTTAGTTTTGATATATCTGACAAACATGGCGTCATCATAGTAGAGAAAGATAAGCGTATTAATTCAAAGCACCTCAGAGAAATATCAAAACAAGGAATAAAACAGATTCTAGTTAAGGATGATTTCTTAGTTGGTAGGGTTTTATCTGCTAATGTTATTGATCCAGAAACAGGAGAATTAGTTGCTAATGTAAATGATGAAATTACTGAAACTGTATTAGAGTCATTAAGAAAACATGGTATTAAATCAATTAAAACTTTATATATAAATGATTTAAATAGAGGTTCTTATATTTCTCAAACATTACGTATCGACGAGACTGTGGATCAACTTTCTGCAAGAATTGCTATTTATCGTATGATGCGTCCTGGGGAACCACCAACTGAAGAGGCTGTAAATGCTCTTCTTGAACGTCTGTTTTTTAACGATATAACCTATGATTTATCTAGAGTTGGTCGTATGAAACTAAATAGTCGTCTTAATAGAGATAAAGATTCTTGCGGTTCTTCCACAACACTTACTAATGATGATATTTTAGAATCTATAAAGGTTTTAGTTGATTTGCGTAATGGTTATGGCCAAGTCGATGATATTGATCATCTCGGAAATAGAAGGGTGAGATGTGTTGGCGAGTTAACTGAAAATCAATTTAGATCTGGTCTTGTTAGAGTTGAAAGAGCTGTTAGAGAGAGATTAGGACAGGCTGAGATAGATAGTTTAATGCCGCATGATTTAATAAATTCAAAACCAATTTCTGCTGCTATAAAGGAGTTTTTTGGATCTAGTCAATTATCTCAATTTATGGATCAAACTAATCCTTTATCTGAGGTTACACACAAGCGAAGAGTATCTGCTTTGGGACCTGGTGGTTTAACTAGGGAACGTGCTGGCTTTGAGGTTAGAGATGTACATCCTACTCATTATGGTCGAGTCTGTCCTATAGAAACTCCAGAGGGTCCTAATATAGGGCTTATAAACTCTATGTCTTTATATGCTCGTTTAAATGATTATGGATTTTTAGAAACACCTTATCGCAAAGTTATAGATGGTCAAGTTACAGATCAAATAGATTATTTATCAGCTATTGAAGAAAGTAAGTATGTTATTGCTCAGGCCAATGCAGAATTAGATAGTAATAATTATTTTATTGATGATCTAATAGCATGCAGAGAGTCAGGAGAAACACTTCTTACTTCTTCCAAAAGCATTCATTATATGGATGTGGCTCCTTCCCAAATAGTTTCAGTTGCTGCGTCATTGATTCCATTTTTAGAGCATGATGATGCTAATAGAGCGTTAATGGGAGCTAATATGCAGAGGCAGGCTGTTCCTTGTTTGATGCCAGAAAAACCAATTGTTGGTACTGGTATTGAGAGGATAGTTGCCGTTGATTCTGGAACTACAGTTCAGGCATTGCGTGGAGGTTTTGTTGATTATGTTGATGCTGATCGTATTGTAATTAAGGTCCATGATTCTGAAAATAATGATGGTGAAGTTGGAGTGGACATATATAATTTGAATAAGTATTCAAGGTCCAATCAAAATACAAATGTCAACCAAAGACCAATAGTTAAGTTTGGTGATAATGTTTCGAAAGGAGATGTACTAGCAGATGGTGCTTCTACAGATCTTGGTGAGCTTGCATTAGGTCAGAATATGTTGGTGGCTTTTATGCCTTGGAATGGTTATAACTTTGAAGATTCTATATTAATTTCTGAAAAGGTTGTTTCTGATGATAGATACACCTCAATTCATATTGAGGAACTAACTGTTGTTGCGAGAGATACTAAGCTTGGGCCAGAAGAAATTACAAGGGATATTAGTAATTTATCTGAAGTTCAATTAAATCGGTTGGATGATTCTGGTATTACTTATATTGGGGCAGAGGTTGCAGCTGGCGATGTCTTAGTTGGCAAGATAACTCCTAAGGGAGAAACACAATTAACCCCAGAAGAGAAATTATTAAGAGCTATTTTTGGAGAAAAAGCTTCTGATGTGAAGGATACTTCTTTGCGTGTTCCATCAGGAATGAGCGGAACAGTAATTGATGTGCAGTTATTTACTAGGGAAGGAGTGATTCGTGATAATAGAGCTCAATCTATTATTGATTACGATTTACATAAATATCGACAAGATTTGAATGATCAGCTACGTATTGTTGAGAAAGATCAGTTTTCTAGATTAGAGAAGGTATTGATTGGTAAAAAAGTAAATGGAGGTCCTTATGGTTTAGTGAAGGATTCTATTATTACTAAAGAATATTTAGACTCTTTAGATAAGTGGTTTTGGTTTGATATTCGTCTTACAGAAGATAAGTATGCTTCGTTATTAGAACAAGTAAAATTATCTCTTGAAGATAAAAGAAAGCAATTTGATATTTACTTTGAAGAAAAACGTAAAAAATTAACCCAGGGAGATGAATTGCCACCTGGTGTTATGAAAATGGTAAAGGTTTATCTTGCTGTTAAGAGGAGATTACAGCCTGGTGATAAAATGGCTGGCAGGCATGGTAATAAGGGTGTTGTTTCTAGAATTGTTCCTGTTGAGGATATGCCTCATATGGCTGATGGAACGCCTGTTGATATTGTGCTTAATCCTCTAGGTGTTCCATCTAGAATGAATGTTGGTCAAGTTTTAGAAGTTCATCTTGGTTGGGCTGCTAAAGGCATTGGTCAAAGAATCAATGATCTTTTGTCATATGAGAAGAAAACAGAAGAAATTCGTTCTTATATGAATAAGATTTATAATTGTGGAGGGGCAAATGTGGATCTTAATCAGTTGAATAATAAAGAAATTCTAGAGCTTGCTCATAATTTAAAAAATGGTTTGACTGTTGCTACCCCTGTTTTTGATGGTGTAAATGAGGATGAAATATCTCAATTATTGTCTTTAGCTTATCCAGATGATGTTGCTGAAAAAATTCAGTTAACGAATTCTAGAACTCAAGCATGGTTATTTGACGGCCGCACTGGTGACAAATTTGAGAGACCAGTTACAATTGGTTATATGCATTATTTAAAATTACACCATTTAGTTGATGATAAGATGCATGCTAGATCTACTGGGCCTTATTCTTTAGTTACTCAACAGCCTCTTGGTGGTAAAGCGCAGTGTGGTGGTCAACGCTTTGGTGAGATGGAAGTATGGGCTTTAGAGGCATATGGTGCTGCTTATACTCTTCAGGAAATGTTGACTGTTAAATCAGATGATATAACTGGAAGAACTAAAGTTTATGAAAGCATTGTTAAAGGCGATCATTTAATAAATGCAGGTATGCCAGAGTCTTTTAATGTATTAGTAAAAGAAATTCGTTCTTTGGGTTTGGATATAGATTTGGAGCGTAACTAATGAAGGCGCTACTTGACCTTTTTAAACAGGTTTCACAAGATGAGCAGTTTGATGCTATTAAAGTTAGTGTCGCTTCTCCAGAGAAAATTCGTTCGTGGTCTTATGGTGAAGTACGTAAACCAGAAACTATTAACTATAGAACTTTTAAGCCTGAAAGAGATGGCTTGTTTTGTTCTAGAATATTTGGTCCAATTAAGGATTATGAGTGTTTATGTGGTAAATATAAACGTCTTAAACATCGTGGCGTTATTTGTGAAAAATGTGGTGTTGAGGTAACTTCTGCAAAAGTCAGAAGAGAAAGGATGGGGCATGTTGAACTTGCTAGTCCTGTTGCTCATATATGGTTCTTAAAAAGTTTGCCTTCTAGGTTAGGGATGGTTTTAGATATGACCTTGAGAGATATAGAAAGAGTTCTATATTTCGAAGCTTGGTGTGTCATAGATCCTGGAATGACACCTTTGAAACGTGGTCAGATTATGTCTGACGATGATTTTTATGCAAAGAATGAAGAGTATGGAGATGAGTTTAAGGCTCTTATGGGTGCTGAAGCTATAAGAGAGTTATTGCATAATATAGACCTTGAACAAGAAATTCATGTTTTGAGAGATGAGTTAAAAGTTTCTTCTTCAGAGTCAAAAATCAAAAAAATCTCAAAACGTTTAAAAGTTCTTGAAGGCTTTCAAAGGTCTAACTTGAAGCCTGAATGGATGATTTTAGAAGTTCTTCCGGTATTGCCTCCTGATTTAAGGCCTCTTGTTCCATTGGATGGTGGCAGGTTTGCAACTTCTGATCTAAATGACTTATATCGTAGAGTTATCAATCGTAACAATAGGTTGAAAAGACTCATAGAATTAAAAGCTCCTGAGATTATTCTAAGAAATGAAAAAAGGATGCTTCAAGAGTCTGTGGATTCCTTGTTGGATAATGGTCGAAGAGGTAAGGCTATGACTGGTGCTAATAAGCGTCAGTTAAAATCTTTAGCTGATATGATTAAAGGCAAGGGTGGTAGATTCCGTCAAAATCTTTTGGGTAAACGTGTAGATTATTCTGGTAGATCGGTAATTGTTGTAGGACCTCAATTAAAATTACATCAGTGTGGTATACCAAAGCTAATGGCATTAGAATTATTTAAGCCATTTGTTTTTAATAAGTTAGAATCCATGGGTTTTGCTAGCACTATTAAGGCAGCAAAAAAGATGGTTGAGAGTCAAGATCCAGTTGTATGGGATTTATTGGAAGAGGTGATAAGAGAGCATCCAGTTATGCTGAATAGAGCTCCTACTTTGCATCGTTTGGGTATTCAAGCTTTTGAGCCAGTATTAATTGGTGGTAAGGCCATACAGTTACATCCTCTTGTTTGTGCTGCTTTTAATGCTGACTTTGATGGAGATCAAATGGCTGTCCATGTACCTCTATCATTGGAGGCTCAGTTAGAAGCAAGAACATTGATGTTGTCTTCGAATAATATTTTATTCCCTGCAAATGGTGAGCCATCAATAGTCCCATCGCAAGATATAGTGTTAGGATTATATTACGCTACTAGAGAACGTATTAATGGTAAGGGAGAAGGCATGTTTTTCTCTTCTGTTTCTGAAGTTCAAAGGGCTTATGATATAGGAGAAGTAGAATTACAAAGTCGTGTGACTGTTCGTATTACTGAGTATGAACGCGATAATGATAATACATGGATGCCAGTTTATAAACGTTATGAAACTACAGTTGGTAGGTCTATATTGTCTGAAATCTTGCCTAAAGGTCTATCTTTCTCTGTTTTGAATAAAACTTTAAAGAAAAAAGAAATCTCTAGACTAATTAATAATTCTTTTAGACGTTGTGGTTTGCATGATACTGTTATCTTTGTTGATAATTTGATGCAATCAGGTTTTCTTCTTGCTACTAAAGCCGGTATTTCTATTGCTATGGAAGATATGTTGATTCCTGCAGCAAAGTCAAATATTTTGTCAGATGCTAATAAGGAAGTTAAAGAAATAGATAAACAATACTCTTCTGGATTGGTGACTTCTCAAGAAAGATACAATAATGTTGTAGATATTTGGGGTAAAGCAAGTGATAGAGTTGGCAAAGCAATGATGGAATTTTTAGCTACTGAGCCTGTTTCAAACAGGCATGGTGAGGAAGTTCGTCAGGAATCTTTTAATTCTATTTATATGATGGCAGATTCGGGTGCTCGTGGTTCTGTAGCCCAAATTAGACAGTTGGCCGGTATGCGTGGCTTAATGGCAAAACCTGATGGTTCTATTATTGAAACTCCAATTAGTGCAAATTTTAGAGAAGGTTTGAACGTTCTGCAATATTTTATTTCTACTCATGGTGCTCGTAAGGGTCTAGCTGATACTGCCCTTAAAACAGCAAATTCTGGATATTTAACCAGAAGATTAGTAGATGTAACACAAGATCTAGTTATTACAGAATATGATTGCGGCACATCTCATGGTTACAACATGAAGGCTATCATGGAAGGAGGGGAAGTTATAGAACCTCTAAGAGATAGAGTGCTGGGTCGTGTAATTATTAATGATATAGTAGATCCTGATACTAGAGAAACAGTTATACATTCTGGTTCTTTATTAGATGAGGATCTAGTAGAAAAAATAGATTTAATAGGTGTTGATGAAGTAAAAGTTCGTACCCCTCTTACATGTGAAAGTAGAAGAGGTTTATGTGTTTGTTGTTATGGTAGGGATTTAGGTAGAGGAGAGGCTGTTAATATAGGTGAAGCTGTTGGTGTTGTTGCAGCGCAGTCTATAGGTGAACCTGGTACTCAGCTTACTATGAGAACTTTCCATATAGGAGGTGCGGCATCACGTTCTGTTATGGCCAGTGTAGTTGAAACAAAATCTAAAGGTACTGTTGGTTTCATGAGTACTATGAGATATGTTACGAATCCCAAGGGAGAGAGAGTAGTTATTTCAAGGTCGGGAGAGCTAGCTGTTTTCGATGATAATTCGAGAGAGCGTGAAAGACATAAGATACCTTATGGTGCTATTTTGTTGGTTGGTGATGGAGATGCTGTAAATGCTGGTGTTCTTCTTGCTTCTTGGGATCCATTGACTAGACCTATTGTATCTGAGTATGCAGGTAGAGTAAGTTTTGAAAATATTGAGGAAGGGGTTACTGTTGCCAAACAGGTTGATGATGTTACTGGATTGTCCACATTGGTCGTTATTACACCTAAAATAAGGGGTAATAAAATAGCTATGAGGCCACAAATTAGATTAGTTAATGAATCTGGTGAAGGTGTTAAGATAGCAGGTACTGATGTTGTTAGCAGTATTACTTTTCCAGTAGGGGCTTTGATTACAGTTCGTGATGGTCAACAAGTTTTGGTTGGTGAGGTTTTAGCAAGAATTCCTCAGGAATCTCAAAAAACTCGTGATATTACAGGTGGTCTTCCTAGGGTTGCTGAATTATTTGAAGCTCGTTCTCCAAGGGGTGCTGGCATGTTGGCTGAATTGACAGGTACTGTTTCTTTTGGAAAGGATACTAAGGGTAAACAAAGATTAGTTATTACTGATCTAGATGGAGTTAGCAACGAATTCCTTGTTGCAAAAGAGAAACAAATTTTAGTACATGATGGCCAGGTTGTTAATAAAGGAGAAACTATAGTAGATGGGCCAGCGGATCCTCATGATATATTGCGTTTGCAAGGAATCGAAAGTTTAGCTGCTTATATAATTAATGAAGTTCAGGATGTTTATCGTTTGCAAGGGGTTAAAATCAATGATAAGCATATTGAAGTTATAGTTCGTCAGATGTTGCGTAGAGTTAATGTTATTAACCCTGGTGATACAAGTTTTGTGCCTGGTGAGCAAGTAGAAAGAGCAGACTTATTAAATGACAATGATCGTGTAACATCACAGAATGGAATACCAGCAACTTATGAAAATGTCTTGCTTGGTATTACTAAAGCTTCGCTTTCGACAGATTCTTTTATATCTGCAGCTTCTTTCCAAGAAACAACTCGTGTTTTAACTGAGGCAGCTATAATGGGTAAAAAAGATGATCTGCGTGGTTTGAAGGAAAATGTGATAGTTGGTCGTTTAATTCCAGCTGGTACTGGTTTGTCATATCATAAAGCTCGTAAAGCTAAAATTGCTGCTATGGAAGCTGAGAAGTTAAATATATCAGAAAGTAGACCTAGTATTTTTGAAAACTCATAAGAAGAGTTTTCTTTGTTATGTTGTAAGTTGTTTTTGACAATTATTGAAAACAGAGTTATATTGGCCAGCTAACTTTAATGTGGAATTTTACCATGATGCGTGATATATGGTGAGCTACAGTAAAGTTAGTTTTTTTAGAGAATTGATATTTTTGAAATAGAAAATTTAATTATTATTATAAGTATATAAAGGGATTTCGAAGCATATGCCTACTATTAGTCAGCTTATAAGGAAGCCACGAGAAGTCGGTGTTCTTAAGAGCAAAAGTCCGGCTTTAGAAAACTGTCCACAACGTCGTGGTGTTTGTACTCGTGTTTATACTACAACACCTAAAAAACCTAATTCTGCTATGCGAAAGGTAGCTAAGGTTAGATTAACTAATGGATATGAAGTAATTTCGTATATTGGTGGAGAGGGTCATAATTTACAGGAGCACTCTGTTGTTTTAGTAAGAGGTGGTCGTGTTAAAGACTTGCCTGGTGTGCGTTATCATATAGTCAGGGGTTCTCTTGATTTGCAAGGTGTTAAAAATCGCAAACAAGCCCGTTCAAAATATGGTTCGAAACGCGCTAAGAAAGCATAGTTTTTTTGGCTATCTTTTTCAATAAAAAGTGTGGCCATAATTATATGGCATGTAAGGGGCTATTCTTATTAGATAGCTATGCCCAAATGAGATTTTGGGTCAACTGAAATACACAAGGAAATATAATGTCACGTCGTCGTGAAATACCTAAGCGTGAGATACTACCAGATCCTAAGTTTGGTAGTGTTGAATTAGCAAAATTTATGAATGTTGTAATGCTAGATGGGAAAAAAGCTGTTGCAGAAAGAATTGTATATGGAGCTCTTTCTCATGTTGGTCATAAAACAAAAAAAGATCCTTTAGAGATATTTAATCTAGCTATAAATAATATAAAACCTATCGTTGAAGTGAAAAGTCGACGTGTAGGTGGAGCCAATTATCAAGTTCCTGTTGAAGTCAGACCTGTCAGACGTTTGGCTTTGTCAATGAGATGGCTCAGAGAAGCTGCTAAGAAACGTAGTGAGAAATCTATGGATTTGCGCTTAGCTGGAGAATTAATTGATGCTTCAGAAAATCGTGGCGCAGCCATGAAGAAAAGGGAAGATACTCATAAAATGGCTGAAGCTAATAAAGCTTTTAGTCATTTTCGTTGGTAAGTTATGAGGATCAATAATGGCTCGTAAGACAATTATAGAATGTTATAGGAATATAGGCATATCTGCCCATATAGATGCAGGTAAAACTACGACTACAGAACGTATTTTATTTTATACAGGTGTTAATCATAAAATAGGTGAGGTCCATGATGGAGCTGCCACTATGGACTGGATGGAGCAAGAGCAAGAAAGAGGTATTACTATTACTTCAGCTGCTACAACCGCTTTTTGGAAAGGTATGGCTAACAATTATCCTGAGCATAGGATAAATATTATTGATACTCCTGGTCACGTTGATTTTACTATAGAAGTTGAGAGGTCAATGAGGGTTTTGGATGGTGCCTGCATGGTTTATTGTGCTGTTGGAGGTGTTCAGCCACAATCTGAAACAGTATGGAGGCAAGCTAATAAATACAAAGTGCCTAGACTAGCTTTTGTAAATAAGATGGATCGTACTGGAGCAAATTTTTTTAAAGTTTATGATCAATTAAAAACTAGATTAAAAGCAAATCCTGTGCCTATAGTGATACCAATAGGGGCTGAAGATCAGTTTTTAGGTGTTATTGATTTAGTAAAAATGGAATCAATTATTTGGGATGAGAAAAGTCAAGGCATAAAGTTCGATTATGTTCCTATTCCAGATAATTTAAAAGAACAGGCAAATAAATGGCGAGAAAATTTGCTTGAAGTTGCGGCTGAATCATCAGAAGAATTAATGGACAAGTATCTTGAGACTGGAACATTAAGTGAGTCTGAAATAAATATGGCTATTCGTAAAAGAACTATTGCATGTGAAATACAACCTATGCTTTGTGGTAGTGCTTTTAAAAATAAAGGTGTTCAACGGATGCTGGATTCTGTAATAGATTATTTGCCTTCACCTGTAGATATTCCTCCTGTAGCTGGTCTTGATGATAACGGTAATGAAATTTATCGTAAGTCTAATGATCAAGAAAAAATGTCTGCTTTAGCTTTTAAATTGATGAGTGATCCTTTTGTTGGACAGTTAACCTTTATTAGAGTTTATTCAGGAGTTTTAAAATCTGGTGATACAGTTTTTAATCCTATTAAAGGTAGGAAAGAGCGTATAGGTCGATTATTACAAATGCATGCTAATAATCGGGAAGAAATAAAAGAAGTTTTATCAGGTGATATTGCTGCAGTGGTTGGGCTTAAGGATGTTACTACTGGTGAAACTTTATGTGATACAGATAGTCATATTAGTTTAGAAAGAATGATTTTTCCAGAGCCTGTTATATCTCAAGCTGTAGAACCTAAGTCTAAAGCAGATCAAGAGAAAATGGGTCTTGCTTTATCTCGTTTGGCTCAAGAGGATCCTTCTTTCAGAGTTCGTAGTGATGAGGAATCAGGTCAAACTATTATTTCTGGTATGGGGGAATTACATCTAGAAATATTAGTAGATAGGATGAAGAGAGAGTTTGGGGTTGAAGCTAATGTTGGTAAGCCTCAAGTCGCTTATAGAGAGACAATCAGAAAAGTTTGCGATCAAGCTGAAGGTAAATTTATTAAACAGTCTGGTGGTCGTGGGCAATATGGTCACGTAGTTCTTAAGGTAGAGCCTTTGCCTCCAGGTAGTGGTTATAAGTTTATAGATGCTATTAAGGGAGGGGTAGTACCAAGAGAGTATATTCCAGCAGTTGATAAAGGTATTCAAGAAACAATTCCATCAGGAGTGCTTGCTGGATATCCTGTAGTTGATGTTCAGGTTACATTGTTTTTTGGGTCATATCATGATGTTGACTCTAATGAAAATGCTTTTAAAATGGCTGGTTCAATAGCTTTTAAAGAAGGTTTAAGAAAAGCAAGTCCTGTAATTTTAGAGCCTATGATGTCTGTCGAAGTAGAGACTCCAGAAGAGTATGCTGGTACTGTAATGGGTGATTTGTCATCACGTAGAGGTATGGTACAAGGCATGGATGATATTATTGGTGGTGGTAAAATAATAAAGTCAGAGGTTCCTTTGGCTGAAATGTTTGGTTATGCTACTAATCTTCGTTCTTTGACACAAGGGCGAGCTACATATACTATGGAGTTTAAGCATTATTCTGAAGCTCCAAAGAATGTTGTAGATGAAGTAATAGCAGCTCGGACTAAATAATGAATATTGACAAAAATAGCTTACTCAATTATTTTGAATTTGTAAGTGTTTCGTTTATTTTTTGAAAAAATTAAGGTATAAAGATGGCTAAAGGCAAGTTTGAACGTAGTAAACCTCATGTAAATGTAGGTACTATTGGTCACGTTGATCACGGTAAAACAACTTTAACTGCTGCTATTACTACTGTTTTGGCAGCTAAGTTTGGAGGAGAAGCTTGTGGTTATGCACAGATTGATGCTGCTCCAGAGGAAAAAGCTAGAGGTATTACAATAAACACTGCTCATGTAGAGTACGAGACATCTAATCGTCATTATGCGCATGTGGATTGTCCTGGACATGCTGATTATGTAAAAAACATGATAACTGGAGCAGCTCAGATGGATGGAGCTATTCTTGTTGTTTCTGCTGCTGATGGTCCTATCGCCTCAGACAAGAGAACATATATTGTTGTCTCGTCAGGTTGGTGTTCCATACATTGTTGTGTTTTTAAACAAATCAGATATGGTTGACGATGAAGAATTGCTCGAGCTTGTAGAAATGGAAGTTCGCGAATTATTGTCCAAATATGATTTTCCAGGAGATGATACTCCAATCATTAAAGGCTCAGCCAAACTAGCCTTAGAAGGTGATAAAGGGGAACTAGGGGAAAAAGCTATTCTAGCTCTAGCTGATGCATTAGATAGTTATATACCAACACCAGAACGTGCTATAGATGGCACATTTTTGATGCCAGTTGAAGACGTTTTCTCAATATCTGGCCGAGGAACTGTTGTTACTGGCCGTATAGAAAGAGGTGTTGTTAAAGTTGGCGAGGAAATTGAGATAGTAGGTATTAAAGATACAATTAAGACAACTTGTACCGGCGTTGAAATGTTCCGCAAATTGTTGGATCAAGGTCAAGCTGGTGATAATGTTGGTATCTTATTGAGAGGAACAAAGAGAGAGGATGTTGAACGTGGTCAAGTTTTAGCAAAGCCAGGTACTATTACTCCTCATACTGAATTTACAGCTGAAGTTTATGTCCTATCTAAGGAAGAGGGTGGCCGTCATACTCCTTTCTTTAATGGCTATCGTCCTCAGTTTTATTTTCGTACCACTGATGTCACAGGTACTATCGATTTGCCTAAAGACAAAGAGATGGTTCTTCCCGGTGATAATGTAAGCATTACTGTGAAACTTTTATCTCCAATCGCGATGGAAGAAGGACTAAGATTTGCGATACGTGAAGGTGGTAGAACAGTTGGTGCCGGTGTGGTATCTAAAATTATTGCTTAGTTTATTTTTTAGTGGCGAAGGCATGTTTTGCCTTCGTTTTTTCGTTCTTTAGGAATCTTCATGAAAAACCAAAAGATTCGCATTCGTTTGAAAGCTTTTGATTATAAACTAATAGATCAGTCTGCTGCAGAAATAGTTGATACAGCAAAGAGGACTGGGGCTGTTGTTAGAGGTCCAGTACCTCTACCTAGTCGTATTCGACGTTATGATTTATTGCGTTCTCCTCATGTTAATAAGACATCACGAGATCAGTTTGAAATTCGTACTCATCAAAGATTGATGGATATAGTTGATCCTACTGATAAAACTGTTGATGCTTTAATGAGGCTTGATTTACCTGCAGGTGTTGATGTAGAAATTGCTTTGCAGTAGTTTATTTTTATAGTAATATTTCTTGTTATTCGTAATGAGTATATTATTATAAACTTAGCTGTATTAGTTTTTATATTTTTTATTAAAAAACAATCGACCAATCGTAGTCGAAATGGAGATAATAATGTCAGAATCGACAGCTAATTCTGTGGCTTATAGGCTAGGAATGGTAGGTCGCAAAATTGGCATGACTCGTATATTTACAGAAGATGGAGAATCCATTCCTGTAACTGTAGTTGATGTGTCAAATAACCGCATAACCCAAATCAAGTCACAAGCAATTGATGGCTATGATGCTGTTCAGGTTGCTTATGGTGTTCGCAAAACCTCACGTTTATCTAAATCTCAGATTGGGCACTACTCTAAAGCTGCTGTAGAGGCTGGTAGTGTTCTTAAAGAATTTAGATTAAATAATGACCAATTAAAAGATCTTTCTATAGGTTCTGTAATTAATGTGGATAGTATTTTCCAAAATGGTCAATATGTAGATGTTACTGGAACAAGTATAGGTAAGGGTTTTGCTGGAACTATCAAGCGCCATAATTTTGGTTCTCAGAGAAATTCTCATGGTAATTCTCGTTCTCATAGAGTACCTGGTTCTATTGGCCAAGCACAAGATCCAGGTAGAGTTTTTCCTGGAAAGAAGATGTCTGGTCATATGGGTTCAGTCAAACGTACTATACAAAACCTTGAAATTATAAGAGTAGATATTGAAAGGAATTTGCTTTTATTGAAAGGTGCGGTTCCTGGTTATTCAGATGCTGATTTGATAGTCCGACCAGCTATTAAGAAAATTTTTAAAAATAGGGAGCTATAATAATGGACTTAAAGCTCCTTAATGAGCATGGCTCTAATGATATTGTTTGTGGTCTTGATAATATATTTGCTTGTGAGTTTAATAACTCATTAGTTCATCAAATTGTTGTTGCTTTCCAAGCAAATGCTCGCTCCGGAAATCGTGCTCAGAAAGATAGATCTGAGGTAAGACACAGCACAAAGAAACCATGGCGTCAAAAAGGCACCGGTCGTGCTAGAGCTGGCATGACATCATCTCCTTTATGGCGTGGAGGTGGTCGTATATTTCCTAATTCTCCAGAAGAAAATTTTTCTCAGAAAATAAATAAGAAAATGTATCGTTCTGGTATGAGATCTATATTGTCACAATTAGTTCGTGAAGACCGTTTAGCTGTTATAGAATCTTTTGAGTTAGATTCTCCTAAGACTAAGTTAGCTGCAAATAAGATTAAATCATTTGGTTTAACGTCAGCGTTAATCGTCCTGGAGGAAATAGATGAGAATATTTATTTAGCTACTCGTAACTTGCCGCATATAGCTATTACAGAAACTCGTTATATAGATCCACTATCACTTGTTCACTATAAGAAAATTCTTTTTACTAGAGGTGCTATTAAGCAACTTGAGGAGATGTTAGGATGAATGCAGAACGTTTGATGCAAATAATTTTATCTCCTGTGGTTACCGAAAAAGCTACTTTTATTGCTGATAAACATCGTCAGGTTATTTTTCGTGTGTTGCCAGATGCAACTAAATTAGAAGTTAAAGCAGCAGTAGAATTATTATTCAAAGTGCAAGTTGACTCTGTTGCTATGCTTAACCGCAAGGGTAAAGTTAAGAAATTTGGTCGTTTTGTGGGCCGTAGACGTCATGAGAAAAAGGCATATATTTCTCTCCGTGATGGTTATGAAATTAACTTTGCAGAGGTGGCATAATGACTATTTTAAAAGTAAAACCAACTTCTCCTGGAAGGAGAGGGTTAGTTAAAATAACAGGTCAATCTTTGCATAAAGGCGATCCATTTTTTCCTCTTTTAGAAAAACAGAAGAGAGGATCTGGTCGTAATAATAATGGGCATATCACAATCAGACATAAAGGTGGTGGTCATAAACAATTCTACAGAATTGTAGATTTTCGTCGTGATAAAGATGGAATTCCTGCAAAAGTAGAGCGTATTGAATATGATCCTAACCGCAGTGCTAATATTGCTTTGTTATGTTATGCCGATGGAGAGAGACGTTATATTATAGCCCCTAGAAATTTAGAAATAGGTGTAACGCTTATTTCTGGAGCTGATGCGCCTATCAGAGCAGGTAATACTTTGCCTATTAGAAATATACCTGTTGGATCTACTATACATTGTATAGAGATGCGTCCTGGTAAGGGAGCTCAGTTATCTAGGTCAGCCGGTTCTTCAGCTGTGTTGCTTGCTAGAGAAGGTGTTTATGCCCAAATTCGTCTGAGATCTGGAGAGGTTCGCAATATTCATGTTGATTGTCGGGCTACTCTTGGGGAAGTAGGTAATTCAGAGCACAGTCTTAAACAGATAGGAAAGGCAGGAGCTATGCGTTGGCGAGGTGTTCGTCCTACTGTTAGAGGTGTGGCTATGAACCCAGTTGATCACCCACATGGTGGTGGAGAAGGGCGAACAGGAGAGGCTCGTGAACCGGTTAGTCCATGGGGAACTCCTGCTAAAGGATATAAAACTCGTCGTAATAAAAGGACTAGCAATATGATTGTCCAGCGACGTAAAAACAAATAAAGGCTAACAAATATGTCACGTTCGATCAAAAAAGGTCCTTTTGTAGATCTTCATCTTATGAAAAAAATAGATGCAGCTGTTGCTGGTAGAGACAAGAAACCAATTAAAACTTGGTCTAGGCGTTCTACTGTTCTACCTGAGTTTATTGGGTTGACAATTGCTGTGCATAATGGGCGTCAGCAGGTTCCTGTTTATATTAATGAAAATATGGTTGGTCATAAGCTTGGAGAGTTTGCTTTGACCAGAACCTTTAAAGGACATGCTGCAGATAAAAAGGCGAAAAGGTAAAATATGGAAACTACTGCTGTTATTCGTGGAGTCCACATATCTTCTCAGAAAACACGTTTGGTTGCTGATTTAATTAGAGGCAAAACAGTTGCACAAGCTCTTAATATACTTAAGTTTTCTCCTAAGAAAGCTGCTGGTATTTTAAAGAAAGCAGTTGATTCTGCTATAGCTAATGCAGAACATAATAATGGTGCTGATATAGATGAGTTGCGAGTGAATGCAATTTTTATTGATAAAGGTCAATCGATGAAGCGGTTTTCTGCAAGAGCTAAAGGTCGTGGTAATCGTATTGAGAAGCAAACATGTCATATTACAGTTAAAGTCGGATCCTAGGAGCAGATATGGGACAAAAGATTTATCCTACAGGGTTTCGTCTGTCAGTTTCTAGAAACTGGTCTTCTAAATGGTATTCTGAAGATCGAGATTTTAGTTCTATTTTGGCAGGTGATATTAGGATTCGGGAGTATTTGAAGAAAAAACTAAAAAATGCTTCTGTTAGTCGTGTGTTAATTGAAAGACCAGCTAAAAACGCTCGCGTTACTATTTATTCAGCCCGTCCAGGTGTTGTGATAGGTAAGAAGGGCGAGGATATAGAACTTCTTAAATCAGATTTGCAGAAATTAGCAGGTGTTCCTGTTCATGTAAATATAGAAGAGGTAAGAAAACCTGAAATTGATGCTCAGTTGATAGCTGATTCTATAGCACAACAATTAGAAAAAAGAATAATGTTTCGCAGGGCTATGAAAAGAGCTATGCAAAATGCTATGCGTTTAGGTGCTCAGGGTATTAAGATTATGAGTTCCGGTAGGCTAAATGGTATAGAGATAGCTAGAACTGAGTGGTATAGAGAAGGACGGGTTCCTTTGCATACTTTGAAGGCTGGAATTGATTATGGTACATCTGAAGCTCGTACTACCTATGGTATTATAGGTATCAAGGTATGGGTATATAAAGGAGACATGTCTTTAAGTAGCGAATCTTTAATTGATACTACTGTGAGAGAAGATGAGCCAAGAAAGCCTCGTAAATCTTCTCGTGGAGAAAAGACAGATAATAAAACAACACGCCAACGTCATCGTAGTCGCTCAACTGTTAAAGTTGCAGCAACTTCTTCATCTAGTGAAGGGGATTAAAATATGTTACAGCCGGCTCGTAGAAAATATAGAAAAGAACAGAAGGGTCGTAATACAGGTCTTGCAAGTAGTGGAGCTAATGTTTCATTTGGAGAATTTGGCTTAAAAGCTACAGGTAGAGGAAGGCTAACAGCACGACAAATAGAGTCTGCTAGGCGCGCTATCAACAGACACATAAAACGTGGCGGTCGCGTGTGGATTCGAATTTTTCCTGACAAGCCAATATCTCAAAAACCTGCAGAGGTTAGAATGGGTAATGGGAAAGGTAATCCTGAGTATTGGGTATCCGAAATTCAACCAGGAAAAGTTTTATATGAAATGGAAGGTGTTAGTGAGGAGCTTGCTCGTGAAGCTTTTCGCTTAGCAGCTGCTAAGTTGCCTATTTCGACAATATTTGTATCTCGTCGTATAGGCGGTTCTTAAGAGGAATATTTTAATGAAGGCTAATGAACTTCGTTTAAAGGAAATGTCTGAGCTTCATGTTGAGTTAGAAAGCTTGTTAAAGACACAGTTTAAATTGCGCATGCAGATAGCTACCAAGCAACTTGTTAATACATCTCAAATAAGTAAAGTTCGTAAGAGTATTGCTAGAACACGTACTATTCTTACTGAGAAAACAAGGAAAGAAATCAAATGAATACAATAGTAGAACAAGTTCCTAAACGTCAACGCGTTTTAATCGGTAAAGTTATTAGTAGTAAGATGAATAAATCTGTTGTTGTTCAAGTTGAAAGAAGGGTAAAGCATCAGGTTTTAGGTAAGGTAGTTACTCGTTCTGCAAACTACAAAGCACATGATGAAGAAAATAAGTATAAAGATGGTGATATTGTTGAAATTAAAGAGTGTAGACCAATTTCTCGTGATAAGTCATGGATGGTTATGTCTTTAGTTACAGCTGCAACTTTAATTTAATTTTCTAAACGGTGGTTTTAAACTGCCGTTATCTCTTGTGTTTTTTTATGATGCATGAGAGAATTAATGGGGAAGCTTTCTATAAATTTTTAGAAAGCTTGTTTTTAGCAAAATTCAACCCAAATTTGTTATTTTATAACAATATACGGGACCAAAACTGGTAAAGATTTAGACTAATTAGTTTGTATCTTTGGCTAAGTTGGAACAGGAAAAGATCATGATCCAAATGCAGACCACGCTTGATGTGGCCGATAATACTGGTGCACGCCATGTGATGTGTATTAAAGTTCTCGGTGGTTCCAAGCGACGTTATGCCGGAATCGGCGATGTTATTAAAGTAAGTGTTAAAGATGCTGCTCCACGTGGTAGAGTTAAAAAGGGAGAAGTTTATAATGCAGTAATAGTTCGCGCTACTAAGGGAGTTCGTAGAAAAGACGGTTCTCTAATCCGTTTTGGTAGTAATGCTGCTGTTTTATTAAATTCTAAATTAGAACCTATAGGGACCCGTATTTTTGGTCCTGTTACTCGTGAATTACGTGGTGAGAGATTTATGAAGATTGTGTCTTTAGCTCCAGAGGTTTTGTAAAGGGCTGATATGAATAAAATTCGTAAAGGGGATGAGGTAATTGTTCTTTCTGGTCGTGATAGAAAAAAACGAGGAATTGTTTTATCTGTCATAGATAAAGAGCATTTATTGGTAGAAGGTATTAATGTTGTGAAAAAACATATTAAACCAAACCCTATGACTAATAATCCTGGTGGTATTGTAGATAAGACAATGCCTATACATATTTCAAATGTTGCTCTTTTTAATTCTGAAACAGGCAAAGGAGAGCGAGTTGGCATTCAGAAAAAAGATGGTGAGGGTAAAGTTAGAATTTTTCGTTCCAATGGCAGTGTTGTTGGTGCTAAATCATAGGGAGCGAAATTTATATGTCTAGATTACAAGATTTATATAAGAACGAGATTGTAGATTCTTTACTTTCTAAGTTTGGATATAAAAGTATAATGGAAGCACCTCGTGTTTCTAAAATCACTTTGAATATGGGTGTTTCAGAGGCAGTCGCTGATAAAAAAGTTATTGATAATGCTGTTTCTGATTTAAGTAGAATAGCTGGTCAGAAGGCTGTTATTACTAAGACTCGTAAAGCTATAGCTGGTTTTAAGATTCGTGAGAATTATCCAATAGGTTGCATGGTTACGCTGCGTGGCGAACGCATGTATGAATTTCTGGATCGCTTAGTATCTATTGCATTGCCTAGAGTGCGTGATTTTAGAGGGGTTTCTGCTCGTGCATTTGATGGTCGTGGCAATTATAATGTTGGTGTTAAAGAACAAATTATTTTTCCTGAAATCGAGTATGATAAAGTGGATGTAATAAGAGGTTTAAACATTAGCATAAATACTACAGCGAAGACTGATGAGGAAGCAAAGGCTTTATTGGTAGCTTTTGGTTTTCCTTTTCGTAATTAGTGGGGGATTATAATATGGCTAAACTATCCCTTATAAATCGTGATATTAAGCGCATAAGATTGGCTGCTAAGTTTGCGGTAAAACGTGCTGAGTTGAAAGGTTTAATTCAAGATAACTCTAAGAGTGAAGAAGAACGTTATCAAGCTAGACTTAAGCTTCAGCAATTACCAAGAAATGCCAATCCAACTAGACAGCGTAATCGTTGTCTTATTACAGGGCGCCCTAGAGGTGTTTTTCGTCAGTTTGGTTTGGCACGCCATAAGTTACGCGAAATGGCAATGCGAGGAGAAATTCCTGGCATGACCAAAGCTAGCTGGTAGGAGGAATGAGATGAGCATGAGCGATCCGATTGCTGATATGTTGACTCGTATTCGCAACGCACAGCAAGCTGATAAATTAACAGTTAGTATGCCTTCTTCAAATATTAAAATGGCTATAGCTGCTGTTTTAAAGGAAGAAGGTTATGTTGATAATTTTCAAATTAAAGGAGTGGTTTCTAAGCCTGAATTAGAAATTACTCTTAAATATTATGCAGGCCGTCCGGTTATAGAAAAAATTGACCGTGTTTCACGTCCTGGTTTGCGTGTATATAAAAAAAGTGTAGGTATTCCACAAGTGATGAATGGTTTAGGAATAGCAATTGTTTCAACTTCGCGAGGTGTTATGACAGATCGTAAAGCTCGAGCTAATGGAGTTGGTGGTGAAATTTTATGTTACGTGGCTTAAGGAGATGTTCTAATGTCACGAATCGCTAAATATCCTATTGAAATTCCTGCCGAAGTTCAGGCAAAAATTGATGGTGAGAATATTGTTGTCAGTGGAAAACTAGGTACGCTTACACAATTTCTAAACAAAGATGTTAAAGTAGAGTTGCTTGATAATAAGATTAGTTTTTCTTTGGTCCAGGTCACAGAGCAATCAAAAGCAATGATTGGGACTTTGCGAGCACTTATATCAAATATGGTTATAGGTGTTAGTAAAGGCTTTGAACGAAAATTACTCTTAGTTGGTGTTGGCTACAGAGCATCA